>NZ_JAWLCI010000035.1:0-51864 GCF_041687215.1 Mariniphaga sp. | reverse complement strand
CTAACAAGTCAGGAGGGGAAAAATTCGTAGCTGGGATTTTCTATTGGTTTCAAAATATTTTACTGCAAAACTTGCCAAGTGCACGAATTTCTCCTCCCGGATAGGAGGAGTGGCTTCGTCGAATGACGAAGACGAGGTGGTTTTTCTTTTTTACAAATTCTCCTTAATATACTCCATCACCTCCAAAAAGGTGCCCACATAAAACTCATCCCGGTGTTCATTCAGGTATTGCAGCAGTTCCCGGTGCTCTTTTGCGCCCACATTCAAATATCCGCCGCCCACACTGTGAAACATAAAAACTGCAATCGTGCCGTTTGCTTTGGCTTCTTCCACATAAGCAATCAGGTCTTCGGTTTTATGGTCTTCCACCATCCAGCTTGGAATTTTGTAAACATTGTAGCCTTCCATGGTTTTGGGGATGGGCCCGTCGGCGCGGGCGGCAGTAAAAAGCGGCTGAATGTCATCCGAAAATTCGTTGTCGCCAATGGCAACATTGCTGCAGGTGTAGGCGAAAGTCCGGTTCTCTTTTCCATCGATGGCTTTGAGCAGGGTACTCGCTGTTTTCAGTTCGGCCAACAGTTGTTCCATGGTATATTTGTTCAAATCATACTCCGGTTTTACCCAGTCGAACTGTTCTCCGCTGCACGGATGAAAAAGCGTGTGGTTGCCCAGTTCGTGGCCGTTTTGGGAAATTTTGCGCCAGTCGTCGGTCCGGTTGTACAAACTTTGGGAATTGCCGGTACAGTAAAACGTTCCTTTAAACCCAAATTCATCCAGTTGCGAAACAGCCACATCGAGGTGGCAATCCAGCCCGTCGTCGTAAGTAAAAACAACTGCGGCTTTGGCGTTGTTGGGCCAGGAGAACTGGGCTTTGGCGATTTTCGAAACTGAAATTATCAGGAAAACAACAAAAGCAAAATGAACAATTCTTTTCATCGCAAATAAATTTGGTTTATTCAAAAATAAGAAGTTTTACCTTCAAACAATTATTATTCAGAAACAAACCCCACCGCCGCTTTAACCCCATCGGCAGCGCTTGAAATAATGCCGCCGGCATAACCGCTTCCTTCGCCTACGATGAAAAGATTTTCAAATCCTTCGCACTTGCCATTGGGCTGGCGCAACACCTGCACCGGCGAGGAGGTTTTGCTTTCCAGTCCCAGCAAATTTCCGGTTTCAAACCCTTTTATTTTGCGGATAAAATCAGCTAAACCTGCCTGCATGGAATTTACAATGGTTGCAGGAAGCAGTTCCCACAATGGTGCTGCCACCAAACCAAGCGGGTAGCTGCTTTCAAAAGTGGATTTCCGGTTCTGCTTTTTCAAAAATCCGGTAATGCTGCACGCGGGTGCGCGGTAATTTCCCGTGTGCCGATAAAAGGCCAATTCCAGATTCTCAACCATTTCGAGCGCTTCCAGGGGCGAAACAGTTTTCCCGGCCAGCTCGTCGGGATGCACACCGGCCACGCAGGCTGCGTTGGCAAATTGCCCGTTGCGGCGGTAGTAGCTCATTCCGTTTACAATGTTGGTTTCGGGGTAGGCTGCGGCAGGAACCACGGTTCCACCAGGGCACATGCAAAACGAAAAAACCGGATGGTTGCCGTCAGCCTGTGAGGTGAGCCGGTATTCGGCTGCTTTTAATCCCGGCAGTTTTTCGTGCCCCCACTGTGCAAGATTGATAATTTCCTGCCGGTGTTCCATACGACTGCCAATGGCAAAATTTTTGGTGCGAAACGGAACACCGCGTCGCATGAGCATCCGGTAGGTTTCGTAAGCCGAATGGCCAGGCGCAATAAACAACGCACCCACCGACAAAATACCCCGCGAAGTAACCACTTCGGTAACTTTAGCGTTTTTCACTTTAAAGTCTTCCAGCATGGTTTCAAAAAGCACCTGCCCTCCTAAATCCTCAAAGTGCAGGCGCAGGTTTTTTACAATTTCCCGCAGGTTGTCGGTTCCCAAATGCGGGTGGGCCAGATACGCAATTTCCTCTGGCGCCCCGGCTTTGATGTAATTTGAAAGGATGAACTGTTTTTCGGCTGAAATGTGTTTGGAGCGCGAGGTGAGTTTCCCGTCGGAAAACGTGCCGGCACCTCCTTCGCCAAAAGCGTAGTTGTTTTTGGGGTCGAAAAATCCGGTTTGCTCGAAATGGGAAACTGCCCGACTGCGGGTTTTTACTTCCGAGCCACGTTCGATGAGCGTTACCTGAAAACCGGCCTTTTGCAACACCAGTGCTGCAAAAAATCCGGCAGGCCCGCTCCCCACCACTACCACCGGAAACGACCGCTTTTTAAACGGGATTTCCAGCATTTTTTGTTTTGGGGGTTCTCCTCCTTTTATTTCAGGCGAACTCACTTCCACCCTTATTTGCCACGAAACCTTAGGTTTATGCCGTGCATCCAGACTTTTGTGTTCCACCTGAAACGAAAAATTGCGGATGCGCAGCATTTTACCTATCCGGTTCCGCAGTTGCTGTTCGGAATACCCCGTGGGCAGTTTTAATGTTATTGATTTGAATCCCATTCTTTGCCGTTAAATCCCCAGCGAATATTGGGTAAAATGATTAATTCAATCATAAATCTTTACTATTTTGACTCAAAAATTGCAGGAAAGCTTCTCCCCGTTCTGTAATTTGATACTGCTGTTTGGAACTATTGGGTTTGTCAGGAATAGTCATCTGAATAAACGCTGTATCCAAAAGCGGATTAATAAATTTATTTCTGAATTTAGTTCTGTTGCTCCATTTGATTTGTTTCATTATTTCCTGAACAAATTGCGGTTTTTTGCAAAAATCCAATATCTGAACAACTTGGTCCCAACTTGGTTTCGACTTGGTCCCGACTTGGTCCCGACTTAGTGCCGACATAGTGCCAGCTTGGTCCCGACTTGATCCCGACTTGGTCCCGACTTGGTCCCGACTTAGTCCCAACTTAGTTCCAAAGGTACTAAGTACTTTTTTAAACTCCTGCTGTAACTCTGACTGTAACTCTGGCTGCGACTCGTTCGGTTGCTGGTAATTTTTCCTGACAAAAGTTACCCTGAAAGCAATACCCGGCTCTTTCCAACTCAGTTCAATCTCAGGATATTTTTGCAATTCTTCTTTAATCAACTTCAATCCGTTACCCCATTGCTCAATAATTCCAAGGCGTTTAAAAACCGGGGCTAACGTTTTGTTTCGAATGTCGGATTGCCCGGATTCCATGTCGCTGAAATCAACAGATGGCATCAATTTTCCCGGGCTGGTAATTTCAATTTTATCATCGAAAATGGCAATCTTAATGTCTTTACCTGTTAAAGAATAATCACGATGGATAATTGCATTCCGGATTACTTCGCGAATGGCTATTACGGGATATTCCCAACGGTCGTTACGGTAAACCCCTGTGTAATCGGTGGATCCTTGCGAAATATGACGCAATACAAACTGGTAAGCCTGTTCAGCTTGTAACCCAATGCTGTTGCCAATAGATTTCTGATCAATAAAATTTCCCGGAGCTGAGCCTTTAAACCGGGCACATTCCATTTTTGCATAAGGGAAAAGCTGCTTCCTTAACTTATCGTCCGACAGTAAAATCAAGGCATTGGTTGGTAGTTCTTTTCCCTGTTCATTTTTAAACAATTCCAGTTTGGAGAGTATCTGCCTGGTAAGTTTTTCCCCGGTTTTTTCAAGAAACAATTCTTCAAAAAATTGGAGATTAATTTCATCAACAGTCTTTTGAAAAACCAATTCGCTGTCGAAAGAAATATTTTGTTTCTGCCGTTCGAGTTCTGCAATGATTTCACATGATGCCTGGCGATTTGTTGAACCCACACGGATAAAAGTCCCTGTATCAATTCCTTTACTTTTCAGGAAATAAGGAGGCGAGCTTCCTTTATGAATTTTTACAACAATAACATACCTGCCATTGTGATTTTGAAAAAGTATTTCAGGCAGAATAATTGGAACACACTGGTCGTGAATAATGCTACTGATTTTTTCTTCAAGTTCAATCAACCGTTCTTCATCAATCCCAACAACCTCACGCGGAGAATCCTGAATGCCCAGATACAACTCTCCACCAGCATCATTGGCAAAAGCAATAATTGTTTTTGCCAACTCAGTGCTTCCAGGTAATGAAGCTTTAAACTCAAGCCTCCTGCCTTCGGGTTGATTTACTATTTCCTTGAGTTTCGGCATTTTTTGTATTTAACTCAAAATTTCAATGTCTTCAGTTTTTTAATTCACGAAAAATACAAATTTAAGCAAACCAAATGATTCTTGTAACGAATTACCTCCTTCAGGCGTCTCATAAAATAAAGAAAACAGAAAGCAATATCTGCATTCGATCGGCAAAACGGGAAAATCAGGTTTTCACATAAAAAATCAGGTTGTTGGTCGAATAAATTAGGATAGTAGCACAGAAAACAAAGATTTTTATACTGACAATGAAAACAGAAAAGCTATGATTCGTTTAAACAATGTACACAAATCGTATGGCAATGGCAGTAATTCGCTGCATGTGCTCAAAGGTATCGATTTAAAAATTGACCAGGGTGAATTTGTATCCATTATGGGCTCTTCCGGCTCGGGTAAATCCACACTTTTAAATATTCTGGGAATTCTCGATAATTACGACGAAGGCTCCTACTACCTGAACGGCACCCTCATTAAAGATATGTCGGAAAAGCAGGCTGCCCGGTTGCGTAACGAACTGCTGGGGTTTGTTTTCCAGTCATTCAATTTAATTTCGTTTAAGAATGCCATGGAAAACGTGGCATTGCCGCTTTACTACCAGGGTGTGAACCGTAAAAAACGAAACAAAATTGCGCTGGAATACCTCGAAAAACTGGGACTGCTCCCATGGGCTACACACATGCCCAACGAACTTTCTGGCGGACAAAAACAGCGAGTGGCCATTGCCCGGTCGTTAATTACCCAGCCCAAAATAATTGTGGCCGACGAACCCACCGGAGCGCTCGACTCCAGTACATCGTATGAAGTGATGGAAATTCTGAAAGAAATTAACGACGACGGCATTACGGTAATTATTGTAACTCATGAACATGATATTGCCGCCATGACACAAAAAATTATCCGACTGAAAGACGGTGTAATTTCAGAAATCATTAAAAACGGCGAGCTGAAAGAGTGGAAACACCAGTACCAGAAAGAACTGGAGATTGCATGAAGAAGCAGGAAGCTCGAAGCACGAAGACTGAAGTTGGAAGTAGGAAAAATGTCAAACTTTGAACTCTGAACTTTAAACTTTAAACTATTTACAGCAATGTTCGACATCGACAAATGGCAGGAGATTTTTGCCACTATCAAAAAAAATAAAATGCGCACCTTTCTCACCGGCTTTTCGGTGGCCTGGGGAATTTTTATGCTCATGATTTTGCTGGGCGCCGGAAACGGACTGAGTAACGGTGTGGCACAAAACTTTATGCGCGATGCCGTTAACGCCATGTGGTTGTGGAGCGGACGTACCAGCATTCCGTATCAGGGAATGAAGGAAAACCGGCAAATTCAATTCACAAACGCTGATTATGATTTGATAAGAGAATTGAATGGAATCGAACACACATCAGGCAGGTATTTCATTTCCGGAAACCGGTTTGCCTACGGTAACGAGTTTGGCGAATACACAGCCATTACCTGCCATCCCGAATTAAAAGATGTGGAATCCATTGAAATGACCAGCGGACGGTTCATAAATGAGCTGGACATTCGGGAAGCGCGCAAATCGGTGGTTCTTGGAAAAGACATTTACGATGCATTGTTTAAGGGGCAGGAAGCCCTTGGAGAATATGTAAAAATCAACAATGTGCCATTTAAAGTAGTTGGAATTTGTCTTGAAGGTGGAGGAACCCGTCACCGGAACGCCTACATCCCGGTTTCAACCGGACAAAAAGTATTTAACGGGGCCAACCGTCTTCATAATTTTGCATTGACAATAAACGCCAATTCTATTGAAGAAAGTAAACTCATTGAGGACCGTGTTCGTTCAACATTGGCGCGCAAACACAAATTTGATGAAACTGACCGTGCTGCTTTGGGATCATACAATAAGCTGGAAAACTACCTGCAAACCATGCGCATTTTTGAAGCCATAAAAATATTCATCTGGATTATTGGCGCCGGGACGCTGATTGCCGGGGTGGTTGGGGTAAGCAACATCATGCTGATTGTGGTGAAAGAACGCACCAAGGAAATCGGGATCCGCAAAGCCATTGGCGCCAGTCCGGCATCGGTTGTTGGATTGGTTTTGCTGGAGTCGATTCTGATTACCACCATCGCCGGCTACATTGGCCTTGTTTTGGGAACCGGATTGATGGAAGGACTGAACTTTTTTGTGGAACAGCAGTATGCTGCTTCGGCAGCATCGAATGGTGGAAACGGAGATATCATTTTCAGAAATCCTACTGTAGATTTGAATATTGCTGCAACCGCTACCATGCTCCTGGTTTTTGCAGGCGCTGTGGCCGGGTACATTCCGGCCAAACGGGCTGCACGCATTAAACCCATTGAGGCGTTGAGGGATGAATAGAAGAGAGCCCCTCCCAACCCTCCCCAAAGGGGAGGGCTTCAGGGCTTCAACAGTGAAAATTACAAAAAGATGAAAAACAATAAATAATTACAAATTAACTAATCCCCCTCCTTTGGAGGGGTTAGGGGAGGCTAACAGATGTTTGATTTAGACCTTTGGAAAGAGATAATTGATGCACTGAAAAAGAACAGGATGCGCAGTTTTATGACCGCCTTTGGGGTGTTCTGGGGAATATTTATGCTCATCATCATGTCGGGAGCGGGCCGGGCGCTGGAAAACGGAATTATGGACGGCATTAAAGCGTTTGCCACCAACTCTGCCTTTTTCTGGACTGAACGTACCAGCAAACCGCACGAAGGATTTCAACGCGGAAGAAGGTGGGATTACAAAAATGCCGACATACAATACATCAGGGCAAATATTAAGGATGTGGAATACCTCTCTCCACGACTTTTCGGGCCCAATACATACGGAGGCGACAATACAGTCAGGGGCATAAAAACAGGTGCGTTCAATATTTATGGCGACTATCCCGATTTTTACAAAATTGACCCGTGGACTCCAATTAAAGGCCGGTTGTTGAATGAAATAGATATTCTGCAAAACCGGAAAGTTTGCATTATTGGCGAACGGGTTGCAGAGGTTATGTTTACCGAAAATGAAGATCCCATAGGCGAATACCTGAAAATTAACGGAGTATATTTCCAGGTTGTGGGGGTAGTGCATCCCGAAACGCGCATAAACATTGGCGGCGGACAAAAAAATGAAGCAATAATGATTCCGTTCACTACCATGCAACGCACCTACAACATGGGCGATGTGGTACACTTTTTTTCAGTTACTTCCCAACCCGGAATTCCGGTAAGCAAACTCGAAGAACGGCTAAAAGAATTACTGAAAAACCGCCACCACATTGCACCCGATGATCTTCAGGCTATTGGTTCTTTTAACATAGAAGTGGAATGGAAAAAATACAATGCTTTATTTAACGGAATTCAAATCCTTACCTGGATTGTAGGAATAGGAACTTTGCTGGCCGGAATCATTGGTGTAAGCAATATTATGATGGTCATCATCAGGGAACGTACGCAGGAAATCGGCATCCAGCGGGCCATTGGTGCAACTCCCGGGAAAGTGATGCTGCACATTGTTATGGAAAGTGTGTTCCTCACCGTTTTGGCCGGATATATTGGCCTTGCCCTGGGAGTTGGCTTGCTGGAACTGTTGGGCATGGCGCTGGATACCAACACCGAAGAAATGTTTTTTCGCCGACCTGAAGTTAGTTTCAAAATGGCTGTTTCAGCATTAACTGTATTGGTTTTTGCCGGAATTTTTGCCGGAATGATTCCCGCTCGCAGAGCTGTTAAAATAAAACCCATCGACGCCATCAGAGAAGAAAAATAAAACAGAAAACAAAACAATAAAAAACAAAATGCCATGAAATGAGCCATCAGTTAAATTCATTAAAAGTGAAACCGTTGTTTGGCGAATTCCATCGAATACCATTGAAAACAATTAAATAATAATGAGATGAAAAAAGTATTCAGAATTTTAGGAATTGTAATTTTAATAGGGGCTTTCGGGGGAACCCTGTTTTTCCTCTACAACAAATCAAAAAAGAAACCGGATGTATTCGAAACGAAAAATCCGTTTGTAAGCAATGTAATTAAAAAAACCGTTGCCACCGGTTCGGTGGTTCCGCGGTTCGAAATCGACATTAAACCACAGGTTTCAGGAATAATTGACGAACTTTTTGTGGAAGCCGGCGACAAAGTGGAAAAAGACCAGGTGGTTGCCCGCATCAAAATTATTCCAGACATGGTGACGCTCAACACAGCCGAAACCAGGCTTAACCGTGCAAAAATCAATTTCGAGGATTCCAAAAACGATTTCGAACGCCAGCAAGGACTTTTCGACAAAAATGTAATTTCGTATGAAGAGTATAAAAATGCCAAAGTGGCTTACGATTCGGCCAAAGAAGAACTCACCGCTGCAGAAAACAATCTGGAATTAATTAAAAACGGTGTAACAAAAAAGGCAGAAACCACTACTAATACGCTTGTGCGTTCAACAATTACAGGAACCGTGCTGGATGTTCCGGTTAAAGTGGGCAACTCGGTTATTCAGTCGAACACGTTTAACGATGGTACCACCATTGCTACCGTGGCCAACATGAACGATATGATTTTTGAAGGCAAAGTAGATGAAACCGAAGTGGGAAAAATACGTTCCGGAATGCCCATTGAACTGGAGATTGGCGCCATTGAGAAAGAAAAATTTTTGGCTGAGCTGGAATATATTTCACCAAAAGGGGTGGAAGAAAACGGTGCCATTCAGTTTGAAATTAAAGCGAGTGTTCAACTATTGGAAGGCCAGTTTATCCGTGCCGGATACAGTGCAAATGCCAACATTGTACTCGACAGAAAAGACAGCGTTCTGGTTATTCCTGAAGGCTTACTGAAGTTTGAAAACGATTCGTCGTTTGTTGAGGTTCAAACCACAATGGAACAGCAGTTTGAAAAACGATTCGTGCAAACCGGCCTCTCCGATGGAATTAACATTGAAATTACTGAAGGACTGAATAAAGACGAAAAAATTAAAGGCGAAAAAATCGATCCGAAAAAACTAAAAGAAGAAAAAGCAAACAAGGGATAACCAATTAACATTGGACTATTAATTTAGCCTGAAATAAAACATTATAAAAATGAAGAGCACAATTGGATTTTTAACAGGGATATTTTTTATGTTTTCCGCACAGGTATTGCATGCTCAAAACACATGGTCGCTGCAGGAATGTGTTGATTATGCGCTGGAAAATAACATTCAGATAAAACAGCAGGGTTTAAACACCCAATACAATGAAAACTTAGTTCATCAGGCCAAATCGGACCGGTTGCCCAATTTGAATGCAGGTGCGTCCAACAATTACAGTTTTGGCCGCTCGCTGAACAACGATAACGTTTACGAAAATGTAAACTCTACGCAACTCAACGGGTACCTTCAGTCAAGTGTTACTGTTTTTAACGGTTTTACCCTGCAAAATACAGTAAAGCAAAACGAACTCGATTTGCAGGCAGCCATGCAGGACATGCAGAAAGCCAAAGACGATTTAATTCTGAACATTGCAGCGTCATACCTCGAAATCCTTTTTGCCGAGGAATTAACATTGATTGCTGAAGCCCAACTGGAAGTAACAAAACAACAAATTGAGCGCACCCAAAAACTTGTGGATGCCGGTAGTCTGGCACGCGGTGCCCTGCTCGAAATTGAGGCACAACTGGCACGCGAAGAATTGCAACTGGTAAACGACCAGAACCGGGTGCAGCTTGCTTACCTCAATCTTTATCAGTTGCTGGAGTTGCCGGTGGAAAAAAGCTTTAAAATTGAGCAGCCCAAACTTCCTGAAATAAAAGCCAACGTTTCCATGTCCAATTCGTTCGATGTATTTCAAAATGCCATGCATGTTCGTCCTGAAATAAAAGCTGCCCAACTTCGGGTGGAAAGCGCCAGGCGTCAACTTGATATTGCCAAAGGGTACAACTACCCTACCTTAAGCCTTGGCGCAAGTTACAACAATCAGTATTTTAATATTTTGAACAGCGAATTCCAACAACTTTCGTTCAGCGAACAAATAAAAAGCAACAGCCGATATGGTTTTGGGTTCAATTTGAATATACCCATTTTCAACCGGTTCCAGGTAAAAAACGGCATTTCGAATGCCAAATTGCAAATTGCCGATTACGAATACCGTTTGCAAACAGCCCGCAATGTTTTGCGTAAAGACATTGAACAAGCTTACACCAATGCACTTGCAGCGCTTAACCGGTATGTTTCAAGCGAACAGGCAGTAAAATCAACCGAAGAAGCTTTTCGGTATGCCGAGGAGAAATTCAATGTGGGAATGATGAATACCGTTGAATACAACCAGAGTAAAAATTACCTCACTGTTGCCCAGTCTGAATTGCTACAGGCCCGGTACGAATACATTTTCAGGGCAAAAATTCTGGATTTTTACAACGGGGTGCCGATAGAGTTATAGAAGGTGGCAAACCAAGTTGATGAGTTAGCAGTAAATTCAATAATCCTCCGGCCTTCCGTCAACTGACGGACCACTCTCCTTTAGAAAGGAGGATGCTCTTTATTCAACTTTCTGAGTTATATTGAAGCTCATCCGCGGATAATGGGATTATCTTATTTAAACATATACCAATTTTGAACATTGGTAGCATAAATTTTATCAACCACCTCTTTGGGAAGTTTCAGGCCGCGAAACTCACCATCAATGAGGCTGCTGGTCATTTTATTATCAGTCGCCAAATATTCCCAGTCGTTAAGCCAGGTTTGGTGCATCCGGTTCTGAAAGGCCACTTTATCCTGGCCACGATCAATGATGTCAGTGCCGTACATCAGGCGGTCCTGGTAGTTAATGAAAAACTCGCGGACTTTTTCCCGGTTTTCTACCGTTTGATAAAATAGCTGACCCATGCGGGCTGCCATGTCCATGGAAGCATTGGGGAAACGGTCGAGGAACGAGGCCATTTCATCCACGCTCCACTCCAGACTTGCCAGGTGGCACCCGATAAAAATCAGGTCGGGATGTTTTTCCAGCATGCGGTCGCGGGCAGCCATTTGTTCTTCATACGAAGGAAATTCAGGATGGAGATACATGTGGTACTGCGGATTGTTTGCAAAATAGTTGCTGTCGTTTTTGGTGGTCATTTCTTCCAGCGGCAGCCAACAGTTTTTAGGTTCGCCCAGATGCCCCACCAACGGAATTCCATTGTCGGCAAGGTGTTTAAAAACCGGATCAAATTGCGGGTCGTCAATCATTATCAACAAACTGTCTTTATCGCGAAATTCCATGCCAATGTTTTTCCACACTTTCACGGCAATGGCGCCATCAGCAACACATTGGTCAATCCAGGAAATGGTGTTTTCCACCCAACCCGGTTCGTCCCAGCCATCCAAACAAAAGGTTGTTGTGAACTCTGTCGTTTCCGGATATGTCTGCTTCAGGGTTTTCAGCCACTGATGCGCCTCAACTACGCGTTCGCAACCACCTGAATATGTGTTGATATTCAGCAGCCTGAAATTGTCCTTTTTCGCCTGTTCCACTGAATTTTCATCATCGGTATAAATATGATAATGAGAGTCAATTTTTTTTACTTTCGAAAAATCTTCCAAAGAATAATAGTTTTTATTCTGACAGGAAAACAGGGCAACGCTTGCCACTAAAAAGAAAACAAAGTGAATCTTCATAATAAATTGTTTTGATTTAATGGGTTGAAGTTAATAAAAACAAAAAAAATCCTTCATCTTGTGCCCAAATTTTAAGAAAATTTCCAGGTTGGTTACTTTTGCAATGAGCTTTAAAAACAAAAAAATGATAGAAATTTTAAGAAACCGCCGAAGTATCAGAAAATATACGAATCAACCTGTTGAAAAGGAAAAGACTGAAATTCTAAAAGAAGCCGTTTTGCGATCGCCCTCTTCCAAAAACATCAATCCGTGGGAATTTATTTTTCTAACTAACCCGGGTACCATTCAAAAATTGAAAGACTGTAAACCGCACGGGACAACTCCTTTGGCAACTGCACCTTTGGCTGTTGTAATTTGTGCCGACGAAACGAAAAATGATGTGTGGATTGAAGACTGTTCCATTGCATCCATTTTACTGCAACTCACAGCACAGACACTTGAACTGGGCAGTTGCTGGATTCAAATACGCAACCGCCAACATTCCGAAACTATTTCTTCGGAAAAATATATTCAGAAATTGTTGGATATTCCTGAAAATTTCAGGGTTTTGAGTATAGTTACTATTGGTTACCCGGCCAATAAAAGAAGTGGAAAACCTTTTGCAGAACTTCAGTTTGAGAAAATTAGAACAAACCGCTTTTAGTTTAACTCATACCACTTGGTTTTAACCAGGAATATTCCGGCTCCCAACCCGGGGTATGAAATATAAGTGTCCAAAGCTTCAGCATAATCTATGGCGTTGTTCTTCAGGTATTCGTGCAACTTGGTATAATTTGCAATGGCAAAGTCAATCGGGTAGCCGGCAATGATTATATTGTAAAAAGCTTCTAATTGCTCATTGGCGGAATTTTCAATCGTATATTTAACGAACTTGAATTTATTCGGGGTTAAAAGCGATTTTATTTTCGCATAATAATTTAAAGTCGTATCGGGTTTCATCTTTCTGCATTTATAATTCGAGGCTAAATTATTGGATTGCAGGCATTGAATCTCCCTACAATTTGCTGGAATTTGGTGGATGAATCCCTTATTTTTTATCAGCAATTAACTGATAAATGAACCGGTGCAAGGTAATTATTGCGGATGCTTTTCTCAGCAGGTAGCTTCAGAATCTTCAATAATTACTAAAAGAAATCTTCAAAATCGGAAGGCATATTTTGCTGATTTTCACCGTCGCAGTCGAGGTTAATATTAAAATTATCCGGTCGTTTAAAACTCATATCCTCAGAATAACCGAGTGTGGGATCGGCAAGAACCTTTTTATAGAAATATCCCCAGATGGGCAAAGCCATATTGGCACCCTGCCCCGAAGAAATGGTACGAAAATGAATGCTTCGCAGATCGGCCCCGGTCCAAACACCGGCGGTCAACCGGGGTGTTGTACCAATAAACCAGCCGTCGGAATGATTCTGTGTAGTTCCGGTTTTTCCGGCAATGGGCATGGTAAATTTTCCATATCCGTCGCGGTTTCGCAATCTTATCCCGGTACCTTCGTCAATCACTCCCTGCAACAGGTTCACCATCAGATAGGCCGTTTGCTCATCAAATGCCTCGTGACGTTCAGGCTGGAAGGTTGCAATCACGTTTCCGTAGCGATCTTCAATTCGGGTAACAAAATAGGGTTTTACGTAAACACCTTGATTGGTGTAAGTATTAAATGCGCCCACCATTTCGTAAAGAGTTATATCAGAAGTTCCCAAAAACAAGGAAGGCACCGGATCGATGAAACTGTAAACTCCCATTCGTTTCATAACCTCAGTTACTGCACGAGGATTAAACTGTTTCATTACCCAGGCCGAGATTTTGTTTCGGGAATTTGCCAGACCCCATTTCAGGGTAACCAGCTTTCCTTCATTTTCCTCATCAAATTCGGCATCTTTTGGTTCCCAAATGGTTCCGTCGTGCATCTGAAACTGTTGGCTTACATAAGGAACCTTGGTGCAAGGTGTGAGGCCATTTTGCATGGCCAGGGTATAAAGAAAAGGTTTTACCGTTGAACCAACCTGCCGTTTTCCTCCCTTCACCATATCATACATAAAATACTTATAGTTTGGGCCACCCACATATGCTCTAACTTTTCCGGAATGGGTCTCCATGGCCATAAATGATGACCGGAAATGCCGCAAATACCATTTAATAGAATCCAAAGGTGACATGATGGTATCGATTTCACCTTTCCAGGAAAAAATGGACATGTCAACCGGTTGCCTGAAATTCTCCTTAATTTCATTAAAACTTTTTCCCTGGTTGTTTAACACTCTGTACCGCTCGCTTCGTCTGATTTCCCGGTTAAGTAAATCCTCAACCTCGCCAGCAGTCATATTGTTGGCAAACGGAGGATTGTTCAGGTAACTCATTCCGCCGTCAAATTCGGGCTGAAGATTATTTTTTAAATGATATTCAACCGATTCTACCGCATATTGCTGCATTCTCGAATCGATGGTGGTAAAAACGCGTAGTCCGTCGGTATATAAATCGTAGTTATTGCCGTCGGGTTTGGTGTTTTTGTTGCACCATCCGTAAAGCGGATTGGTTTCCCATTCCACTGAATCTTCTCTGAAGGTTTGCATTTGCCACGAGGCATAATTACTTTTTTCCGGCTTTTTTGCAGTTAACGAAAGTCTAAGGTACTCGCGAAGATAGGGTGCCGGACCGCTTTTATAGTCAACTTTCTGAAACATTAAATCGAGGGGAAGTTGTTTTACAGAATCCCGTATAGCTTTTGAAATGTAACCATATTTTGCCATTTGATTCAACACCACATTTCGTCGGTTCAAAACCAGTTCAGGCCGACGAACCGGATTGTACAGCGACGAATTCTGGGCCATTCCCACCAACATGGCTGACTGGTGCATTTGCAGCGAATCGGGCGGAATGCTGAAATACACCTGCGCTGCCGACTTTACTCCAACCGCCAGGTTCAAAAAATCGTATTTATTCAGATACATTAAAATAATTTCCTCTTTGGTATAACTGCGCTCAAGCTTTACAGCAATTACCCATTCCTTAAACTTGCGAAGTGCCAATTCGATTGGGCCCGATAAATCTTGACGGGGAAATAACATTTTTGCCAACTGCTGGCTGAGGGTACTTCCACCTCCCGACCTTGAATCTCCTGTAATTATTCCTTTAAATACACGTACCAATCCACGAAGGTCTATTCCGGAATGTCTGTAAAACCTGACATCTTCTGTGGCAATTAGTGCGTCTATTAAATGCTGTGGAAGATTTTCGTAATTAACATAGGTGCGGTTTTCGTGAATAAAATATTTATCGAGTACTTTCCCGTCCTCCGAAAAAATTTCAGAAGCAAGAACATTTGGTGGATTTTCCAGCTCTTCAAAAGTGGGCATAAATCCTAAATTTCCTTTGGCAATCATAATAAACAGGAGTGCAACCCCTGCAACACCAAGTAAAAACAATGCCCAAAACCCAACAATGTATTTTTTCCAGTTTCGCTTTTTTTCTTTCTTCATGAAAAACATGATTAAATAATGCCACAAAGATAAATTTTTCCGGGGTGGAACCAATGAAATAAACGGTTCCAGGTAGTGTTATATTTTATTTTTTCACAAATAATTAAATCATTTTCAAATAAATAGATTTAAAATAAACAAATTAAATTTTGAACTTAGCGATTCATTTTCTTTAATTTGCAGAAATTTTCATAAAAGGAATTAAAGTTTATGCAAGAAAATCTTGTGATAGTAGAGTCGCCGGCAAAAGCAAAAACCATTGAGAAATTTTTGGGAAAAGGATACACGGTAACCTCGTGTATGGGGCACATCCGCGATTTGGAGAAAAAAGATTTTGGAATTGATTTGGAAAAGAATTACCAGCCCAAGTATGTAATTACCCCCGACAAGAAAAAAATTGTAACCGATTTAAAAAAACTGGCGAAGGATGCGCAAACGGTTTGGCTCGCATCCGATGAAGACCGTGAGGGAGAAGCCATTGCATGGCACTTAAAGGAAGTTTTGAAGCTCGATCCGAAGAAAACCAAACGGATTGTTTTTCATGAAATTACCAAAGAAGCTATTCAGCGAGCCATTGAAAACCCACGTTCGATTGACGACAATCTGGTAAATGCGCAACAGGCCCGCCGGGTGCTTGACCGCATTGTGGGATTTGAAGTATCGCCTGTTTTATGGAAAAAAGTGAAACCTGCTCTTTCGGCAGGGAGGGTGCAATCTGTGGCTGTGCGCCTAATTGTTGAGCGCGAACGCGAAATAATCAATTTTAAAAGTGAAACCTGGTTCAGAGTTACCGGTACTTTTTTGGCGAAAGATGAAAACGGAAATCCGGCAGAACTGAAAGCTGAATTAAACAAACGCTTTTCAACAAAAAAGGAAGCTTACGCTTTTCTGGGAAAATGCCAGTCAGCCGAATTTTCGATTGCCGATGTGGTAAAAAAACCAGCCAAACGTTCGCCTGCTCCACCATTTACTACATCTACATTACAACAGGAAGCCAGCCGAAAGTTAAACTTCTCGGTTGCACAAACCATGTCGGTTGCCCAGCGCCTTTACGAAAGCGGGAAAATTACATACATGCGTACCGATTCAGTAAATCTTTCCGGGTTAGCAATAAATACAACCAAGCAAAAAATTACAGAATTGCATGGTGAAAACTATGTGAAAATTAGAAAATACAGCTCAAAATCGAAAGGGGCACAAGAAGCGCACGAAGCCATCAGGCCAACGTATATGAGTAATGAAACGGTGAGTGGTTCAGCCCAGGAACAACGACTTTACGAACTCATTTGGAAACGCACCATGGCCTCGCAAATGGCTGATGCCAAACTGGAAAGAACCAATGTAACCATTTCGGTTTCAACTGCACCCGAAGTATTTACAGCATCTGGTGAAGTAATTATTTTCGATGGATTCCTGAAAGTTTACATGGAATCGACCGACGATGAAAATGGAAACGTTCCTGCGGGTCAGGAAATTATTCCTCCCTTAAAAGCTAAAGATAATCTTCGGATGACTTCCATTCTGGCTACACAACGCTTTTCGCAGCGTCCTCCGCGTTACACCGAAGCTTCGCTGGTTAAAAAGCTGGAAGAACTGGGCATCGGCAGGCCGTCAACTTACGCACCCACCATTACCACCATTCAAAACCGCAATTATGTGGTAAAAGAAGACAGGCCGGGCCTTGAAAGGGAATTTGATGTAGTTGCACTGAAAGCCGGCAAAATTTCAGAAAAAACAAAAACAGAAATCACCGGCGCAGAAAAAACCAAACTTTTCCCAACCGATATTGGCATGGTTGTCAACGACTTCCTGATGGAAAATTTCGAACAGATTATGGACTTCAACTTCACAGCTCTTGTTGAAAAAGAATTTGACGATATTGCAGAAGGGGACCTGGTTTGGAATGAAATGATTGATAAATTTTACCAGCCATTTCATGGTCAGGTGGAAGATGTGCTTAAAAATTCTGAACGCTCCAAAGGTGAACGTATTCTCGGCAAAGATCCCAAAACCGGCAAACAGGTATCGGTAAAAATTGGCCGGTACGGACCGGTGGCCCAGTTGGGAGAAGCCTCATCGGAAGAGAACGACGAAAAACCACAATTTGCCAGCCTCCGCACCGGGCAACATCTGGAAACCATTACCCTGGAAGATGCACTCGAATTATTCAGACTTCCGCGTGACCTGGGAGAATACGAAAACAAAAAAGTAACCGTAAGTATTGGGCGTTTTGGCCCTTACATAAGGCACGACAATAAATTTGTTTCGCTCAGCAAAGAAGATGATCCGTTTACAGTTGAACTTGACCGGGCTGTTGAACTGATTGAAACAAAAAGGGAAAAAGACCGGAAGGCAGTCATTAAAACTTTCGATGAAGAGCCCGACTTAACTGTGCTGAATGGCAGGTGGGGTCCCTACATTTCTTTCAAAAAGAAAAACTACAAAATTCCGAAAAAGGTGAAGGCAGAAGAACTTTCACTCGAAGATTGTAAAAAAATCATTGACGAAGCTCCTGAGCCAAAAACAAAGCGGGGACGGAAAAAGAAATAAACGAAAACAAAGGCAGATGTTTTATCATTTGCCTTTATTTTTGCAAAAAATGAAAGTATGAATTTGCCCGACTATTTTGAACCAGTTGATTTTGCAGCAGTTGCAGCAGGAACCAATCCTCTGGGAAAATATTCCCTGGGGCCGGAAATAGAAAAAACCACACTAAAATTTGTGCAATCAAATCTTTCCAACATTGATGCAGCAATTATTGGTGTACCGGTTGAAAACGGAGAACCTCAAAAAAACGGAACTCCCGATAAAATAAGAACGGCACTATATAAACTGGCTGCATTCGACAATAATTTGATTATTGCTGATTTGGGAAACCTGAAACCGGCAACAAGTGCAAAAGGAACTTTTCTGGCCCTCAGAGACGTAATTGAGTACCTTCGCGAAATAAATGTTGTAACAGTAATTCTGGGCGGAAGCCAGGATTTAACAACAGGAATTTGTGAAGCATTTAAAAATGAACGTTTTTTCTGGCTGGCTACGGTTGATTCCATTCTTGATATTAAAAAAGGAACCGAAAAGTTCAATTCAACCAACTACCTTACCCGCGTTTTTAAAAACCTGCCCAACCTTTTTCATTTCAGCCTGATAGGTTACCAAAACCATTTGGTTGGCGAAAAACTGATTTCACAAACCAGGGGAATTGGCGACCATCTCAGGTTGGGTCAGCTTAGAAATGATTTTACCAACGCCGAACTTTTATTGAGAAATGCCAATGTAGTGTCTTTCGATATGGAGGCAATTAAATTCACTGATGCACCATCAACACTGCAACAAAATCCGAACGGTTTACGCAGCGACGAAGCCTGCCAGTTGGCAAGGTATGCCGGATTAAGTACAAAACTTAATGTTTTTGGTCTCTTTAATATGTTTGAAAACACAAAAAGCACAAACTGTACAACAATAAACCTCGGTGCCGAAATTATCTGGTATTTTTTGGAAGGATTAGCCGGAAGAACAATTCCGGGAGAAAAAACGGTTTACAAAGTGGCGATTGACGGATTGGAACACCCGGTTATTTTCAGGCACGAAGAGGAAACCAACCGCTGGTGGTTCGAGGTTCAATCCATTTCAGGCGAAACACTTGAAGTGGCATGTACTCAAAAGGAATATCAGAAAGCTGCTGAAAATGAAATACCGGGCAGATGGCTCAAATTCGTTCAAAAAATGGACGGGTTATCAAAATAATACCAAAATGACAGCGTTCATTGCATACCAGGTTAACAGAAGTTTGTTACAAACAACAATTTTTTATTTCTTTAGCCTGATTTGCAAATTTATTATGGCGCATCCAAAAAGATGTATGAAATGAGCATGAGAATAAAAATTTACATCACAACAGACAATAATAGCCTAATGCGAATTCCATGTGTTACCACAGAAAATTAACAATTGTAAACACATGAAAAAAATTATTTCTTTTATATATTTGCTGTTGCTTATAAAATTAGCAGCTTTAGGCCAGATAGATCCGCAATTTACAAACAACATGTTTTACAAATTGGGAGTAAATCCAGGATATTCAGGTGCTGAAAATGCTTTAAGCGGACTAATTTTAAATCGATATCAATGGGAAGGTATGAAAGGGGCCCCAAAAACACTGGTGTTTAGTGCAGATGCTGCAATTAATGCTTTTGGCGCCCCCGGAGGCCTTGGAATAAATATTATTAGCGACCAGTTGGGAAATGCAAAAAACATATTGATAAACGGAAATTATGCATACCGGGCAGAGTTGAGTTTTGGAACGCTCGGCATAGGGGTTTCACTTGGATTATACAATCAGGGATATAACGGCGAATGGGAAATTCCGGAAGATGATTTGGGATTAACCACTCAACCCGGTTCCGACCCTGGAATACCTCAGGGAGAAGCCAGCCAGTTGGCATTTGATGTGGGCAGCGGATTTTACTTAACATCCAATCAATATTTTTTGGGAATATCGGCTACCCATATCAATCAGGCATCTATTGAATATGATGAAACAGCAAGAGGCTACTTAACCAGACACTATTATTTAATGGGTGGATACAATATTAAAATGGCTGATCCGTTATTTGAGTTGCGGCCATCGTTTTTGTTTAAAACCGATGTGGCAACCTGGCAACTGGATTTAAATGCAAATATTGTATATGATGACAGGTTTTGGGGAGGACTCTCCTACCGAATTCATGATGCAGTTGCCCTTTTGATGGGACTTGAACTGGCCAATGGGTTAAAAGTAGGTTATTCCTTTGATTTGGTTACTTCTGCCATCGGGTACTACGGGTTTGCCTCGCACGAATTATTTATTGGTTATTCAGTAAATTTGGAACGAAACCGGAACCAGAAATATAAAAGTATTAGATTTTTATAAAGAAAGCCATATATTTGAGCTATGAAAAAACTTCTTTTAATCGCAATTGCACTCTTAACCCTGTTTAGTTTTACAGGTTGCAATACCTCCGGAAACGGAGAATTAATAGGTGTGCAAAACAGACCCAAATGGCGGGAAACCCAACCCTACGGAATGGTATATATTCGCAGGGGAAGTTTCAATATCGGCCCAAGTGATCAGGATCCTGCCATGGCAGGTATTCCAACCAAAACAGTTTCTCAGGAAGCTTTTTGGATGGATGACACCGAAATTACCAACAACGAATACCGCCAATTTGTAAGCTGGGTAAAAGATTCGACAGCCCGCAGGATGTTGGGAGACCAATACCCCGAGTTTCTGATAACGGAAGACAGGAACGGAACTCCGATTGACCCGCCAAGAATTAACTGGCGCGAAAAAATTGACTGGAGTGATCCGGATTACCAAATGGCCATGGAAGATTTGTTCATTCCCGAAAACGAACGTTTTTTCGGCAAAAAAGAAATTGACACCCGAAAACTTGTTTACGAGTATTGGTGGATTGATTTGCAGCAGGCTGCCAAAAGGTCAAACAGTTATAACTTCGAAACGCAACGTTACGAAGGAAGTGTTTACGACAGCCAGGGCGAATTAAGACCTATAGATAACAGATCGGCATTTATTATGAACGATCAGGTTCAGGTATATCCTGACACGCTGACCTGGATCCGGGACTTCACCTATTCATATAACGAACCCTGGGCCACCCGTTATTTCTGGCACCCCGGCTTCGACGAATATCCGGTGGTGGGAGTTACCTGGAAACAGGCGCTGGCATTTTGCAACTGGCGCACAAAAATTCAATCCGATTACCTTACTACCAAAAGGCAACCAACGCTCCAGGCCTACCGCCTGCCAACTGAGGTTGAGTGGGAATATGCAGCACGCGGTGGTAAAGATTTTTCCATGTACCCATGGGGAGGATATTACACCCGCGACGATGACGGCGTATTTCTGGCCAATTTCAAACCATTGCGCGGTAATTATGTAGAAGACGGCGGAATTTCATCCATGAAAGTAGGCAGTTACGAACCCAATGAATATGGTATTTACGACATGTCGGGGAATGTGGCCGAATGGACTGAAACGGCATACGACGAAGCCGGGTACAGCTACTTTAGCGATTTAAACCCAACTTTTACCTACAACGCAAAACCGGACGATCCACCTGTAATGAAACGGAAAGTTGTGCGCGGAGGTTCGTGGAAAGACATTGCCTATTTCACCCAGGTTTCAACACGTAGTTTTGAATACCAGGATTCAACCAAGTCCTTTATTGGATTTCGTTGTGTCAGATCAACTTTTGGTGAAGAATTTAATTAATAATTTACTAATCTTTTTACCTCTATAAGATGAACATCGGAGAAATTTTTAAAACAAAGCGCTGGAAAACATTTATGGGTTATGTTTATGGTTGGGGTGCCTCAGTTGTAATGATTGGGGCATTGTTCAAACTCCAGCACTGGCAGTATTCAGGCCTTCTGCTTACCATTGGTTTGATGACTGAAGCTTTCATTTTCTTTTTGTCTGCTTTTGAACCCCCACTCGAAATGCCTGAATGGTCAAAAGTATATCCGGAATTGCGTGACGACTACGAACTGATGGAACTGGAAGAATACAGCAGGAAAGGAAAGAATGGATTCGACCAATTGCTTTCTTCATCCGAAATTTCACCTGAATTATTGGATAAGGTAGGGAAAAGTCTCACTGATTTAACGAGCGCTGCCCGCGGTATCAGCGATATTTCAACGGCAACACTCGCCACTGATATGTATGTCAAAAACCTGAGTTCAGCCTCTGAATCAATGAATTCGTTTGCTGAAATTAACAAACGGGCAAACGAATCAGTTAATGCATCAGTTGAAAAGCTTATTCATTCTTATTCAAATGCATCGAAACAACTTAGCGAGACCGGAAAAACTGCCATTGAAAGGTTGCATAGCAGCAGCGAAGATTTTTCCACAAAACTGCAAGAAACCGGGAACAAACTTTCGGAAACCGTAAATGGCGCATCCAGTTCCTTTACTTCCGAACTGAAAAACATTGGTGAAAATTCCAAAGTTTACTCTCAGAATCTTGAAAAGCTGAATCAAAATGTTCATGCACTGAACGAGAGTTTTGCAACGCAACTTAAAGGAACCAAATCGCAGTTTGAAATCAGCCAAAAATTCAACCAGGATATTTCACAAATGAATGAAATACTGGCCTCATCGGTTTCTGAATTACAGAAATATAAAGAAAATGCCGAGCAACTAAACAAACATCTGGAAGCACTCAATACCATTTATGGAAATATGTTGGGTGCACTGAGTTACAAAAAGTAATAATTTGAAGTAACTGAATTATGGGTTCAAAGAATTGTCCGGAATCACCGCGGCAAAAAATGATAAATATGATGTACCTCGTGCTCACCGCAATGTTGGCTTTAAACGTTGCGACTGAGGTACTTGAAGCATTTAGGGTGGTGGACATCAGCCTGCTTCAAACACTTGAGACAGTGGACATGAAAAATGCGCAGGTGTATGCCCGATTCGAACAGTCTTTTGCTGAAAACGAAACCAGAGTGAGAGAATGGAAAGATAGAGCTGACATTGTTAAAACACAAACCGACAGCTTAATTGCTTTTATTGGAACCATAAAAAAAGAAATGGTTATTCGTTCGGGTGCATCACCTGTAACCAGTGAGGATCCTCTAATATCTGATGAGTTTTTTCTGGCTACCAATGAGAGTGATACGCTTCGGATTTCAAAAGCAGACGATCTGAATGTCCCTTCTGAATATATGATTACACAGAAAAAAGCAACAGAATTAAAAGAGGAAATAGAAAATTACCGCTCTACACTTATTTCACTTATTGATGATTCTGACGAAGACTTAAGAAATACCATATTAAGTTCTCTCGACACCTCTGATCCTCCTATCAATTTAAAAGAAGGTGGCGAAAATAAATCGTGGGAAACCGAGCGTTTTCTCGACAAACCTCTGGTAGCTGTTCTTACCCTGCTGTCTAAAATTCAAATCGACGTTAAAAATTCGGAAGCAAACCTCATTAATTATTTGTTTTCACAGATTGACGCCGGCTCTTTTTTATTCAACAAACTGGGCGCAAGGGTTATTCCAAACTCAAGCATAGTTCTGCAGGGTGATGAATATATTGCAGAAGTTTTTCTGGCTGCCGAAGATACCACACAACAACCGGAAATATTAATTAACAACAGGCCGGTTCCGGTGCAGGATGGGAAAGCAACTTACAGGATTAAAACTTCAGAGCCCGGAGTATTTAGCTGGAGTGGCCTGATTAAGTATAAAACACCTGCCGGAATAATTAAAAACTATCCGTTCAAACAAGAATACCAGGTTACTCAACCCAGTGTTACCATGTCGGCAACCAACATGAACGTATTTTACCGGGGTCTGGATAATCCGTTCGATGTAGGTGGCGGTGGAATTCCGCAAGAGAACCTTGAAGTTACCATGACCAACGGAACAGTTCAGAAAAGAGGCGATGCCTTCATCATTAAACCCAATGAACTGGATGAACTTGGCCGAAGAACAACCGTTTCCGTTCATGCCAATATTGGAGGTGAAAGACGGTTGCTTGGCACTTCAAGCTGGCGCGTTAAAAGAGTTCCCGACCCTGTTGCACAGGTTGCAGGACAAACCGGGGGGAACATTCGAAAAGAACGCCTTTTGGTAGAAGATGGAGTTATGGCTGTACTCGAAGATTTTGACTTCGATTTCAGATATACCGTTACCCAGTTCAGGGTTGAAATTTCAGCAGCAGGCGGTTATATCAACTTTTTTGATAGTAACTCAAACCGGTTTACAGAAGAACAAAAAGACCAGTTTAGAAGACTCAATCCAAATAATGTAATTTATATTTCAAACATCAGGGCAATTGGTGACGATGGTACTACACGCGATCTCGATCCAATTCCGTTTAAAATACAATAAAAATGAGGAAGTTAATTGTTAAAATAGGATTTCTGGTTATAGTACTTTCCCTGATGGGAAAAAGTACAGATGCTCAAATTGTAAACGGGGCATATCAAAAATCAGACATGTTTCAGAAAAAACCTATGCCGCTTCCAACAGTGAGGGAAGCCGATGTTTTCTGGTCGAAACAAATCTGGCGGATTATTGATCTCAGGGAAAAAATGAACCTTCCGCTGTATTATCCAACCACAGAAATGGATGGCAGGGTAAATCTGATAAATCTGCTTCTTGAAGGAATTCAAAATGGTCAGATTACACCTTATGACGCCCGTTTGGACGACGACTTTAAAGTGCCCATGACTTACGAACAGGTGCAGGAAGCATTTGGTGCGGAAGAGTCCACAGAAGAAACTATCGATTTCGATACAGGGGAACGCAAAACTGTTACCATTCAGGGAGAAGTCAGACCAGGTGAAATCAAACAATACATGATTAAAGAAGAATGGTATTTCGATAAACAGGCGTCTTCACTGAATGTTAGAATTATTGGGATTTGCCCCATTCGTGAATTCGTCCGCGAAAACGATGAATCAACTCAGGTGCAGCGGCAAAAAGTATTTTGGGTGTATTATCCTGAGGTTCGCGATCTGATGGCCACCAACCTGGTTTTAAATCCTTACAATCAGGCTCAGTCTATGTCGTTTGACGACCTTTTCATTAAAAGGTTCTTTAACAGTTATGTTGTAAAAGAATCTAATGTTTATAATAACCGCGATATAAGTGCTTATTTGAGTGGTAAAAATGCCATGCTTGAATCAAAACGAATTGAAAGTGAAATGTTCGATTTTGAACAAAATCTTTGGGAATATTAAAATTTACGATATGTAAAGTATGGGGATGTTACAAAGAATTTTTGAACATCCCTGTTTTTTTAATTTTTATCAGAATATTTTCAACGAAATAAAATTCCAAAACAGGTTTAATTTAAGAATGAGAAGAGCAACAATCTATATTATTCTCGTGGCAGGGTTGCTTTCCCATTCGTGCAAAAACGAAATTGTACAATATCTTCCCGGTGGCGAACGAAAATCAAATAACTGGTTCGAACCTTCACCTTTCGGGATGGTTAATATTCCCCGCGGTTCTTATGTAATTGGGCCTTCGGATGACGAAGTGAAAACTTTCGGCGAAAAATCGAGAAGAGTATCTGTTGAATCTTTTTGGATGGATGATACCGAAATTACCAATAATGAATACCGGCAATTTGTTTATTGGGTGCGTGATTCAATAGCACGTAAAGTGCTGGGACAAACTTATCCTGAATATTTAATTACTGAAGACAGAAGAGGCGTTCCGCTGGATGAACCAACCATTAACTGGGGAGAAAAAATTGATTGGCGCGATCCGGATTACCGCATGGCCATGGATGAACTGTATATTTCTGATGAAGAACGATTGGTATTCTATAAAGAAATAGACACTCGCAAACTTGTTTACGAATTTTACTGGGTGGACTATAAACAGGCAGCCCAGCGAAAAAACAGCTACAATTTTGAAACAAAACGTTACGAAGGCTCGGTGGTTAACCAGCAGGGGGAAACAATTCCTGTTTCCAACAGAAGTGATTTTCTGATGCGGGAAATGGTTCCTGTTTATCCAGATACTTTAACCTGGATAAGGGATTTTACTTACACCTACAACGAACCATTCACACTAAAATATTTTTCTCACGTGGCTTTTGATGATTATCCGGTTGTAGGGGTTACCTGGAAACAGGCACGGGCATTTTGCAATTGGCGCACCAAAATTCAAGAAGATTTTTCCAGCCGATTAAGAGAAGCTCCGGCACACGATTACCGCCTTCCAACCGAAACCGAATGGGAACTTGCAGCAAGAGGCGGACTTAACGGTACAGTCTATCCATGGGGAAGTTACTATACCAGAAGTGACCAGGGATGTTTTGTAGCAAATTTTAAACCTCTGCGCGGAAATTATGTTTCCGACAGCCCTTCAACAACGGTTGCCATGAAAACAGGCCAGTTCGACCCCAACAATTTCGGATTGTACGATATGGCCGGCAATGTGGCTGAATGGACCAGCAGCGCATACTACGAAGCAGCTTACGATATTGTTAACGACTTAAACCCTGAACTGGAGTACGACGCAAAACCTGACGACCCTCCTGTGATGAAACGTAAAGTCATTCGCGGTGGTTCATGGAAAGATATCTCTTATTTTATTCGTACATCAACCCGCACATTTGAATACCAGGACACCGCAAAATCATACATCGGGTTTCGGTGCGTAAGAACTTCATTCAAAAACGATTTGCACAACAGGTAAGGCCGGATTCTTCTGATCTAAGCCTCCCCGAGTAATTTTGAATAGTGTGCCGAATTGGTAAAAATTCCTCCACTTTTACTATAAAATGTTGAATCTAGTTCAAAAACCCCATTTTTTACTCTTCGCCATGAAGCATCAGCAAAAGGGTGAAATGACTCCATTTTTTCCCAGTTTTTATAATTCTGATGCCCGTTGGTTTCGAGCAGACCGGTTTCCAGTCCGGGAAATGGTTTCAGACGCGCTGCCACATTTTTGTTCCAATCAACCAAAATAGGATTCACAGTAAGATCTGCACAAAAGCACGGTGTATTTTCCTGCGCAGCAATTTGCGCAATTTTCAGTGTCATACTCAGGGTTTTTGCAATGGGTTTCAGCGCAATTGCACCATACCCCATTTGAATGCGGGCCAAAGCGTCTTTGTCGGTATGGGCACTTTCGTCGGCAGCCAAACGCACAGGAATATCTGAAACGTCCATTTCCAATTCTTCGGGAAATGGTTCTTCAATCAGGGCAATTTGTTCCAGTGCGTCAATTTTTTTTGCATGATCAATTAACTTCATCAACGTTTCCTTTTTTTCATATCGCCCGTTGGCATCAAAATAATAGGGCAATTTTCCGCTTTCAGTGTGTTCCGTACGGTAGTTTCCAATGGCCTGATGAATTTCGGTTAACCGGGCTTTGTCCTTCTCCAACATTTCATACTGCGTTCCGGGCTGGCCAATTTTTATTTTCATAAAATAAAACCCGTCGTCAGCAGCCTGTTTTATTTCCCGAACAGGAACAGAATAAGCCATTAAGGGAATTGATGCCACTTTTTTGTGCCGGTACGAAAGTACATCCCTGTATTCTGGAGGAATCATCTCATCAAAAGATTTCAAACCATTTTCGCTGGCATACAACAACCAAACTGCATTGTCAACACCAACCAGTGCATTCAGAGCAAAAGTTTTTCTTAATTCTGGATTCCCGGTAATCTTTTTGGCAAAATTAAAAACCTCATACAAAATATCATCCAGCAAATTTATAGGGTTGGCAAATTTCACTCCTTTCAAAATAGACAAAGCATATTCAGAAACTGCAAACATCAGCGCATTTCCACCACTTTCAGAATAACGGCTAAAAACGTTGGCATCTGACCACAACACGCTTTGGGAGCAAACGCCGGTTGATATTTTTCCTGAAGAAGATTTTAACTGAGCCGCCGTTTGCCAGATTTCCGAAAGATATCCGCCTTTAAAACCAAACGGACGGATGAGCGGCTCGCGTTCGAAATTTGAATTGGTACCAACAATTTTTATTGACTTTTCGTTTTCCATCCCATTTAAATTAAATGCTTTCAAAAATTCAAGCTGAAATTTTAATCATCAGGCTGAACCATTTTTCTTTATAAATTGAACTGCCGAAACTGATTTTCCAAAAAATACAAATCTTTTATTAACCAGAGTGAAATCTCGTCCAGCGGCATTTCCGGATTCTGGCTTCCATGCTCGGCGCCGCCCAAATCGTATTCATAATGAATGGAAACCGGCCCTTCGATTTCAAGGTTTTTGTACAATTCAAAATAGGTTTTGAAATCCACCATTCCTTCACCCAGCGGAACATTTTTAATTTTCCACTCCCCTTTTTCGTTCTTTTCCCAAATAAAATCCTTGATGTCGGTCGTCCGAATCCAGGGCGCCAGCAATCGTAAACCCAACGGCCACGAAACACCGCCTTCAACTGTTGCATGGCGAATATCATACTGAACGCCAATAAATTCCGGATTACGATCTTTCAAAAGTTCGTACAAATCCCAAACCGGACCGCCAACACGCCGGCCAGAATGGTTTTGATAATTACCCGTAACACCGTATTCCCGGTTTAATTTTTCCAGTTTTTCGAATGTGATTTTGTGTTTTTCCAGGTTTTCAGGAATTGATTTGGAGTGGTCGTAATCGAGGTAACCGGTGCGGTAATACCTGATTCCCAAATCGGCCATTGTTTTCAGAATCGGCCGTGTAAATGCATCATCGGGATTGTTGAGGCTCGTTGTTACCATAAAAGAATCAACTCCGGCATTTCGCAGGGCTTTTAAAACCTTTGGCAGATCCCGCTCCACATTTTCGGGCAAAACCTGCCCACCCGGACGAACAGTGAGATCGGCTCCTGCAAAACCATGTTTGGCAAGCACTTCAGCTATTTCTTCATAACTCAGAAATTGCAGGCATTTGGTAAAAACATGAATCGGGCGTTTGGTTTCCGGGTTCAGCATTTCACCTGCCAAAACCGGACCGGCCATTCCAAGGGCAGCAGCACCAGCCGCACTCTTTTTAATAAAATTTCTTCTTGATTGTATCATCTTAAATTCAGTTTTGATTTAAATTCCCTCCAATTTCCAGGGCTTTCGGTATTCGTAATGTAATAATTCATTTGCCTCGGTAGAGTTTGTGAATATTTCTTTTTCTGCATTCCACTCCAGCCGTTTGCCGGTTTTTAAAGCAATGTTTGCCAAATGTGCAAACGAAGTGGACCGGTGGCCGTCTTCGAGGGTACACCAGGGCGTTTCTTTAGTTTTGATACAATCCAGAAAATTGCGGATTAACCGGGATGTACTGTCTGTTTCATTCCCTTTGGCGATAAAATCATTATCATTTCGCATTTCATATTTTTCCGAATCGATTTGCTGTTTCCATTTCTGAAACTGACCGGGTCTGGAAGGTTTTATTTCGTAACCGTTTTCGTTGGCAACCAAAGTACCTTTAGTGCCGTTCATTTCAATTTCACTGCTAATTATTCCTGTGCCTGAAGTTGCTTCGTAAATACTGAATTTGATAATCATTCCCGATTTAAACTCAAACAAAACATCCATAGTATCCGGAATATCGCGGTCGTCAGTTAAAACGTATTTGCCCCCGTGAGCAGAAATGGCTGAAGGTGCAATTTCACCTGCCAGCCAGCGAATGGCATCCATGTAGTGCACTCCCCAGTTTCCCATTTACGTGGAATAATCGCTCCACCACCGGAAATAATAAGGCGCAATATTGTATTGAAACGGCCTTGCTGCACGAGGACCAATCCACATGTCCCAATCGAAACCGGGAGGCGGGGTTTCAGGATTGAGGCTGCCAATTCCATCGGGAAACATGTTGCTTATTCGATAAGCACTGGCCGAAAGAACTTTCCCGATTTTTTGAACCAGCTCTTCTTTAATCATTTTTTGGTAAACCACTGACCCTCTGCGATGCAAACCAACCTGCACCGTATTTCCGGCATTTTTTTGTGCATTTATCATGGCGCGGCCTTCTTTTATGGTGACGGTCAACGGTTTTTCTACATAAACATCCAATCCGGCGCTGCATGCATCAATACATTGCAAAGCATGCCAATGGTCGGGTGTGGCAATGCAAACGGCATCAATGTTCTTGTTGGCCAGAAGGTCACGATAATCCTTATAAATTTTGGGTGCATTCGGAAAAGTTTCACCTAATTCAGGTATTCTTCCCTCCAGTAAATCAATAAATTTTTTCGAAACCTTGCTTTTATCTCGCAAAGCATAAGGTTCATACACATCACACAGAGCAGCCACTTCCACGTCGCTGTTTGCCATAAAACGCTCCAACAACTGCGAGCCACGATTTCCAACTCCAATAAAACCAACTCTGATTTTATCGTTGGCGCCAAAAATCTTTGTAGTTTGCTTAGATGAGAAAGCATTTAGTCCAACAGAGACACCGGCAACTGCTGCGGAACTTTTTGAGATGAACTCACGACGGGTTTTCTTTTCCATTTTCTTTGGTTTAGTGAAATTTTGAGGTCAATTTAAGAAAAGAAATCGAAAAAACTCAAATTGATTTTCCTCAATAAAAAGAAATGAATACCCGGAAAGAATTATACTATGATTTTACTTCAAAATAAAATATCAGAAAACAATATTTAATCCTGAAAAAACGGTTGCCCCAGGCATAGTGTAATATCGGTTCACCTGGTAATTTTCATTCAGCAAATTTTCGCCGCTCACATACCACTTCAGGTATTTATTGATATTGTAAACTGCTTTTGCTTTTAGAAGCGTGTAATCTTCGTTTGCCACTGCCGGAGTCGGATCATTATCCAGATTACTTATTTGCTGAATGCTGCCCATAACCTGCAGCTTTTTCCACCTGTAGTTTGCACTAAAATAGAGATGATGTTCCGGCGTTGCATATACCGGGTTTTTCATATCAATATAACTGTACGTGCTTTCCAGTTTCAAATTATCAACGGGTTGTATGTTTACAAGAAACTCAATTCCTTTGTTGCTGATTTCGCCTGCGTTGCGCAAACCCTGCATAGGAACCGTCACAATCAGATTATCTCCTTTTACATAGAAAAAAGTAATTTCAGCATTCATTTTCAGGTTGAAAAAAGAGTTGGAAAATCCTGTTTCATAATTGATGATTGATTCCGGGTCCAGTTCGGGATTCGGCCCCCATAAAAACAGTTCGCGAATGGTTGGGCTGCGAAATCCTTTGGAAACATTCCCTTTCCAGTTTGCAAAATTTGCAAATCTCCAGGCAAAACCAGCCGATGGAATCCAATGATTTCCGTAAACGCTGTGATTTTGATAACGAAGTCCGGCATTCAAAATTAAATCTTGAAAAAGCGATTGCTGCACAAAACCATAAACACCTGTTTCAGTAACCGTAGTGTCGGCAAAAACAATCCCGTTTCCGTTCATGGCCAGCAAATTTTCCGCCATCCCACCGTAATTCATGTAGTCAACACCAAGTGTCAGATTGTTTCCTGTAAAAAGTTTCAGCGATTCGTAAAGGTTGAAACCGTAATTGTGGTCATTGGAGTGAAAACCATCGGTAATGTTGTGTTCCCCAAAATTATAAAATACTTTTAGAGCACCTGACGCTTTTTCGAATTCGTTTTGTAGAGTAAATGCCCAGTAGCCACGGGTAATATCAATTCGTTCTCCCTGATTGGCATTTAACGTATCGGGGCCTGGATCGGCTGCTTCGAATGCAGCTAAACTCAGGTCGGTATTTACATTGAAATTTTTATTTATATCGTAAGCAAGTTTTACATAGCCATTGTTGATTTTAAAATCTGAATGCTCGCGATGGCCGTCGGTATTGTTGTGATTGCCGGAAACAAAAGCACTGAACCTGTTCTTTTTATATCCAACCGACCCCATGTATTTTTGTGTATTAAACGAACCATAAGAAACCCGGGCATTGCCATTTACTCCCTCAGAAGTTTGTTTTTTGGTAATGATATTGATTACACCACCCATGGCATTTGAACCATAAAGAATAGAAGCCGGGCCGCGAATCACTTCCACACGCTCAGCGTCGGAAGCCACGTAAGAATCGGGAAGCGGATGGCCCATAATCCCCATAAATTGCGGATGCCCGTCGATGAGCATTAATACGCCGGTAGTAGGCGAACCGCCAATACCCCGAATGGAAATCTGTCCGGCAGAACCGCCTGCAACACCAAAACCGGTAACACCTCTTTCGGTTACAAACAAACCGGGTACTTTGCCGTTAAGTACAGGCAGCAAAGCCGATTCATCGGTTTCTTCAATTTGTGTCCGGTTAATTACCGAAACAGCCATGGGAACATTGTTCCTGTTTACCCGAACAGGAGTGCCGGTTACAACAACCTCTTCAATTTTTACGGTATCAATTAAGTTAAAGCTTGCCTGGGCGTTTCCGACAGTTGGAAGAAAAACAAGAACCAAAAAGCAAATTACAATGGCAAAAATTCCAAATCTTTTCATTTTATAATTAATTAGTGTTACCAATTTCAATATTTGTGCTACCATAAAGTCAAAAAAAATTATTCCGCTTTACTCATTACCAATTTTCCGTGTTGAATTCCCTTGATGCTGATTAATTTATCTGAAATTTCAGTAAGCTTTTTCGATGGGCCTTTTACAGCTATTATTTCAAGATAATTTTGTTCGTTCAGGTAAAACCCCTGGGAGGAAAGAATAAATTCCCTGTATTTAAACTGTATTTCAGAAGATTTTTTCAGGATATCTGTTTTTTCGTGACTGAAAACCAAAACCACTGCACCTGCAACAATGTTGTCGCATTTCCATTTTTCCTCCACCAAATTCTTTTCAATGAGGTGACGGATTGCCTGCGAGCGGTTGGCAAACCTGTTTTCTTCCACGTACTCATCGAGAGCGTGTAACAGTTCTTCATCGAGCGAAACGCCAAAGCGTGAAACGGCCATCGTGTTACAATTTTTCAATTTCGTAACACGAAGGTAAAAAAAGTTGGGGAATTAAAAATTCGATTTTACAATTTTTCTGATTTCGGTGCTATGGGAAGTAGCAATTTCCAACAAATAAATTCCTTCAGGAAGATGGGAGAAATCGTAAAATTTCTTCACTTGCCTTATCTCATACAACAATCTTCCATTGGAAGTAAATAAACGTACTTTTTGTATTTGTTCATTTCCTTTTGCTGAAATAAAAATGTAGGTTGAAAAAGGATTGGGAAAAACATTAATTTCATTGCTGTTATAAACTCTGGGCTTTCCCAGAATCTGAGTCGTCTTAGAAATCAACCAGTAATCCGGATCGATTTTTATTTCCGATACTTCAAAACCAGGATCGACCTGAAAAATTTGATTGTTCATTGTATGAACCAGCCTGAAATCAATCGAATCGGTTTTTCCTGAATTATAAACCCTGACCGGAACCGGCATTTCAAAAAAATTGACTGATGTATGAGATGTACTTTGCGAGAGGGTAATTTTGAGTTCCTGATTTGTTGTTTGGGAATATTCCAAAGAATAGACGGGAAACCCTTCTCCGTAGTACCAGTCGTTAAAAAATTCTGTAAGACTGGTATCGCCAACAGCTTCAAAATGAGCCACCACCTGCTCGTGGCTGGCAAATCTATTAGCAACTTCCGGATCACTAAAATAATTTTGCAACGCTTTGAAAAATGGTTCATCGCCCAAAATCCAGCGCAGCATGTGCAAAATATATGCTCCTTTGGAATATGACAACCTGCCGTTGAATATGCGCGAAACATCTGTGGTGTCTTTCACAAAAACGGAACCATCAGGCCATCGGGTAATTCTGTCAACATTAAGTTGCTTCCACAGCGGCCACCATTCTCCTTCGAGCAAATGTTCGTAAGCCAAACCGGAAAGATAAGTTGCAAATCCCTCATTCAGCCAAATGTGCTGCCAGCTTGACAAAGTGATGTAATTCCCAAACCACTGATGAGCCAGTTCGTGGGCAATCAATTCAAACCCAAAATCGTACATGAAACTCATGGTCTGGTGCTCCATTCCACCACCCCAGCCAAACTGTGCATGACCGTATTTTTCATTGGCAAACGGATACTCACCAATCAGGTCATTAAAAAGCGCCATTACCTCAACTGTAACCGGAGTTCTTACTTTGGCCGAATCCAGATTTTCAGAATACACAAAGTTTTGAATTTCAATTTGACGACCATCATCAAGCTCCAAATAGTCGGAATACTCTGCATAATTGGTTACCGCAATGGCCACCAGGTAAGTAGTTATGGGATGACGGTGTTTCCAGTGCATGGTCCTTTCACCTTCCGAAACAGTTTCCGATTTCAGAATTCCGTTGCTGGCAGTACGGTAAATTTCTGGAGTGGTTACAATAATATCGATGGAATCAATTTTGTCGGCAAGCGACTGTTTGCATGGCCACCAATCCAGAGCGCCATAAGGCTCAGAAAGAGTCCAGAGTACCGGAGTCTGATTGTGGGTGCCAGTGGTAAACGAACCAAAGCCGGTGGATGGAGGTTCTCCCTGGTAATAAACGATAACCGAGTCGGTTTGCCCGTCGTCAAGAACTTCATGTAGCTGAATGTTGATTTTGTTCTCATTTCTTGAAAAGAGAACAGGGTTTCCCTTTTGGATGATTGAATCAACATCCATTTCATCATGCAAATCGAATTCAATATCAGTGAGATTGGTATGTTTACTTAAAAAATGCGAAGTTATTTTTCCCTTAATGTAATAAACTGCCGGGTCAACCTCCCACTCCATTCGCTGATAAATCAAATCATAAAAAGTATAGTTTGCAGACTCTGTAAAACCTGCTTTTTTCATAAATACCTGCCCGTCGGCCATTGCCCTTTTATCCGTAAAAAACGGATCGGGTTCCTGAGCAGTGATTTCAGAAAAAAGTATTCCAGCCAAAATGAATATCCAACCCAACTTTTTCATTTTATAAAGATACGGTTTTTGCAAAGCCGGGACAACAAAGCCCTGAATTCAAAAAAATTAAAGCGGACCTCTTTCGAAATCCGCTCCATTAATTTTTTTCTGAAAATTCTATTTTTCCAGTTCTTTCCAAACCAAAGCACTGGCGCCAACAATGGCTGCGTCGCCCTGTTTGAGTTTCGAAGGAAGAATTTTTATTTTGTCTTTGAAAATAGGCAGGAGGTGTTTCTCCATGTGTTCTTTTGTTGGTTTGAAAATAAAGTCGCCGGCAGCGGTAGGTCCACCAAACAGGAAAATAGCTTCCGGGCTCAGGTGGTGAACGGTGTCAGCCAGTCCCATTCCCAACCAGGCACCGGTTTTTTCAAATACTTCCAAAGCAATTTTATCGCCTTTAACGGCAGCTTCATAAATCATTTTCGAATCCAGCTCATTGTAGGATTTATTGGCCAGCAAACTATCGGTGGCGTTATATTGTACCAGAAGTTCGAATGCAGTTCTTTTCATTCCTGAGGCAGAGCAATAAGCTTCAAGATGGCCCAGCGAACCGCAACCGCACCTGCGACCGCCCGGAACAAGCGTTGTGTGGCCGCACTCACCTGCAAAACCGTCGTGCCCGTAAACCAAATCGCCATTAACAACCAGACCGCTTCCAACACCTGTTCCCAATGTAAACATGACAAAGTTTTTCATGCCTTTGGCGCCACCATAAATCATTTCGCCAATGGCAGCGGCATTGGCATCGTTGGTTAGCGCAAGTGCTTCCATTTTGGGAAAATGGTTACGCAGCAATTCAACCAAACGAACCACCCCCCTGAATGAAAGGTTTGGAGCGTATTCAATGGTTCCGCTGTAATAGTTCCCATTGGGAGCACCAATTCCAATTCCCAGAAATTCCAAATCTTTGTTCAAAAGTTTAACTGATTTCATCAACTCATTGATAGCGTCAGCCAAATCAGAAATATACCGGTCAATATCGCCGTGTGAAGGAGTTGGAATATTATCTTTTACCATTACATTTCCTTGGGGATCGACCACCCCAATGGCAGTATTCGTTCCGCCAATGTCCACACCAATTGCTACTTTCTTCATCATTATGTGCTATTTTATAATTTTAAATTTTGATTTTAAAAAAATTAAAAACCCGGAACGACAAATTTAAAAATATTATACAAATCTGCCGGATAATCAATTGTTTTTGCCTCAATTTATTCTGAGTTCAAACAAGAACCATTTTTAATAGTTATTTTTACACAAATAAGATGTTTTTCAGGGATGCGTAAGATATTTCGTGTAATATTAAAAATGATGGGTTGGATTTTGCTGGTACCAGTCTATTTTTACAAGTTTGCCATTTCACCGCTAACTCCGGCCAGTTGCCGGCACATTCCTACCTGTTCGGAATATGCTGTTCAGGCCATAAAAATTCATGGGCCGTTTAAAGGCTTTTGGCTGGCTACCCGGCGAATTGCAAAATGTCATCCGTGGGGAACACATGGTTACGATCCTGTTCCGCCAAAAAATCAAATCAAAGTGAAGAAAATGAAAGTATAAAACTAATTTTGCACTTTGTTGTTTTACAGGTCAAATTCAGAAAAGAAAAAGTAATGAAACAAATTTTGTGGCTCGTACTATTTGCACTGGTTATATCTTCTTGCAATTCAAGGCAAAACAAAAAAAACAACCTGGAAAAACCAGTAGTTATTGTAAGCATACTTCCGCAAAAAACTTTTGTAGAAAAAATTGCCGGTGACGATTTTGATATTCAGGTACTTGTGCCCCACGGTGCAAGTCCGGAATCCTATTCCCTTTTACCTTCGCAATTGAAAGACATTTCGCGTGCTGATGTCTGGTTCCGAATCGGATACATTGGATTTGAACTTTCGTGGCAGGATAAAGTTAAGGAGCTGAACAGAAACATGCAGGTGGTCAATCTTTCAGAGGGACTGGATTTAATTCAGGAAGAAGAAGTTCAACATGGCGATCATTTTCATGCAGGTGGAATTGACCCGCACATTTGGCTTTCGCCCAAACTGGTGAAACAAATGTCGGGGAAAATTACCGAAGTTCTGAGTGGAATAAATCCTGAAAAGGCTTCGGAATACAAAGGGAATTACATGCAGTTTGTAAAAGAGATTGACCAGTTGGATGTGGATTTAAGAAACGCATTAAAAGATTACAAAGGAAGGTCGTTTATTACATTTCATCCCAGCCTGTCGTATTTTGCCAGGGATTACGGGTTGCAACAGCACTCCCTGGAATCGGGTGGAAAGGAACCTACTCCCCAGCATATGGCTCAGGTTGTTGAACTTGCCCGCAAAGAAAACATCGGGGTTATTTATATTCAAAGTGAATTTGACCGCGATCATGCCCGTGTTTTTGCCGAAGAAATTAAAGGAAAAGTAATAGAAGTAAGGCCACTTAACCCCGAATGGGAAGAAAACCTGAGGGAAATGACCAATATTTTTATAGATAATTTTTAATGGAACCCTTAATAAAAATACAAAATCTGACCCTCGGTTACGATAGGGAGCCTGTACTGAAAAATGTAACCCTCGAAATTTATGAAAATGATTTTTTGGGGGTAATAGGCCCGAATGGCGGAGGAAAAACTACCTTATTGAAAGCTATTTTGGGATTACTCAAGCCGATGTCCGGAAAAATTTTGTTCAGAAAAGACATTAACGGGCAGAAAAAACCAATCGGATATCTGCCTCAGGTAAAACATATTGATCGGAACTTTCCTATTACGGTTTTTGATGTGGTTCGTTCAGGTTCGCTGATGAAAAATACTAAATCGGTTACCGAAGCCGATATCAGAAAAAAAACAGAAGAACTTCTTATTGAAATGGGTATTGCAAATATCAGAAACAAAGCCATTGGCGAACTTTCGGGCGGACAAATGCAGCGCGTTTTTTTATGCCGGGCTTTGTTAAGCGACCCAAAAATTCTTATACTGGACGAACCCGACACTTTTGTGGACAACCGTTTTGAAGGAGAATTATATGAAAAGCTGAGACTTTTAAACAATCACATGGCCATTGTGCTGGTTTCGCATGATGTGGGAACCATTTCGAGCTACGTAAAAACCATTGCCTGCGTAAACGGCGAACTGCATTATCACCCCGATAATATTATTACTCAGGACCAACTGAACAGTTACAACTGCCCCATAAAATTGATTACTCACGGCGAGATTCCACATACCGTTTTAAAACATCATCATTGATATGAGCAACTTTATCGAACTTTTCTCTTATGAATTTTTCCAGAAGGCATTTTTGGCGGCAATTTTTGCCAGCATATCCTGTGGTATTGTGGGAAGTTACATTGTTGCGCGGCGAATAGTTTTTATCAGCGGGGGAATTACACATGCTTCGTTTGGTGGAATTGGCCTGGCATTTTTGCTGGGATTTAACCCGTTGGCAGGAGCAGTTATTTTTGCCGTTGGAGCAGCGCTGGGCATTCAGTTTTTTACCAAAGTGGCCAAAGTACGCGAAGATTCGTCCATTGCCATTTTCTGGTCGTTTGGTATGGCGCTCGGTATTATTTTCGTTTTTATGACTCCGGGCTACACGCCAAACCTGATGAGTTATCTTTTCGGGAACATTCTCACAGTTACCATTTCGGAACTCATCTGGATGTTTATTTTGAATGTGGTGATTATCTTTTTCTTTTCTTTTTATTTTCGTAAAATCCTTTACATAGCTTTCGATGAAGAATTTGCACGCGCAGCCGGATTGCCGGTGGCACTGTTCAACTACCTGACCATTACACTCATTGCTTTAACCGTTGTGCTGAATATCAGGGTAGTTGGAATTATCTTGATTCTTTCTCTTTTAACAATTCCGCAGGCTACAGCAAACCTGTTCACCAAAAATTTTAAAAACCTGCTGATTCTCTCCTCTGTAATCGCTTTTTTCGGAACCATGGCCGGCCTGTTCATTTCCTATTTTATGGATATCCCGTCGGGGGCAACCATCATTTTCACACTTGTTGTTATTTTTGGAATAACAAGGTTATACAAACACTTTTTTTAAAATGATTGGTAACGGTAAAAAAGAAAAAATTTACACCTGCAAAAAATGTGGCTTCACTTTTTCAAACCTCGATGTTGACCGGTTTTGCAGTAATTGTTTTGCCTGCACCGGTTGCGAAACTTACCTCTGCCCTTCCTGCGGCGAGGAGGTGGTGATAAAACCCATGAAAAAAATGGATTTGAATCAGTAACAATTTTTACTTATCAGTTAATCGCATTTTTTACTGAACCAGTAATTTTTTATGAATGAAATCACCCAGATTGGTTTGAAATCTTAAGAAGTACATTCCGCTTTGTAATCCTGAAACATCAATATTTTTATTATTACCGGTTTTAAGAAGCATTAATTCTCCTCCGACTGAATAAATAGCGATAGATTCAACAACCAAATTAGTATTTAAGGAAAGCTGGCTGTTGGCAGGATTTGGGTAAATGGAAACATCTTGTTTTAATTCATGGCGCCGGGTTGCATTTGTTCCCAGCGTAAGATCTGCAATTTCGCGCGCCAGTAATTGATAACCTCCCTGGTATTGTGAGACAATTCCCGTAATAGTAGTTCGGTCTGCCGGAAGCTTTTCCCCCGGGAGTCTGCCATTTCGGTCAGAATACAAAACACTTTGACCTGCTTCGTCAAAAAATGAGTAAACGGAGTTGGTACTTTGTATCCTTGACCCGCCATCAGCAAATGTTACATTTTCAAGTTTTACCAGCATACCTTCATAATCTTCGTGAAGTTGTATTGTATTGATTGTAATAGGTTCAACAGTTTTATTATTTCCAAAATTATAGAAGTAATCAACATCCGTTAATTCAGTTAAAGTTGAATATTCTGTAACTTTTCCACGTACAACAACACTATCGCCAATATGTCCTGTTTTCAGCGAGTTATAAACACAAATTCCACTTCTTTCTGAAGATGCATCCTGAATGTAAAAAGTGTTGTCAAAATTAGCAGTAATCCTACCTGTTATGGTTACCTGTTCGCCAATTAGAGGACTTTCAGTTCCCTGGCCCTGAACTTCCTGAATAGGGGTAATTTGTTCTGCATTTATTTTTTCCGGAAGGATATAACTTCCCCTAAAAACAGAGGTATCGTTTGCCGCAAAAGCTTTGAAAAGGAAATAAATAATTTCGCCGGCTTCCATATTATCAAAAGAAATAGTGTTGGAATATTTTGCTGAACCTGGAATCAAATTAATTTGGTTTTGTTCCGAATTAAAAGAATTTCCCCAAAATAAAATTACACTGTCGGTTTCTGCTTCTGATACTATTCCGAGTGAGATATTTGCAGTCTCTCCAACACCGGGTTTTTCCGGCACCATTTTCAGATCAGAAAACTGGATTACCTCCGGACTTTTTTCATTCCAGATTAAATTTGCAAAATCGGGATTATCAACAAATGGATTTCTGTTTTGCTGAATCTGGTAAATTCGTTCATTCCGCCGCCGTTCAAAATCGGAAGGTGGGTATTGGTTATTCCATTCCAATAAAGTTGAAAGTTTACCATGTTCCGGCATGGGAAAAGTATTGATTTTATCTACCAGTTCGAGATCAATTTCAATTTCTGCATCTTCGTAGCGGGTGGCCATATAAAATAAGATACGGGCCACTTGTCCTTTTGTGGCTGGTCCGGGCTCCCAAGCCCACTCTGTGTACCAACATTCGGTAGCTTCATGGTGTTGTGTTCCGTTTGGTCTGACGTTATCAAAGTCTTTATTCCCCCGATCTTCGTTTACCGAAGCATCAGCGGGCCGCAGATTATGAACATCGCTGTCCATCGGACGAATATCAGAAAAATATCCGTGCGATTTTGCCCAAACATGTTCCCTGTTGATGTAATCGCCTCCCATCCCATACATGCTGGCATTTCGCGACTCCTGAAGGTAAAACAGGATGACATTATCCGGGTTGTCCGGATCAGAGTCAGAATAATTTATAATTTGACCAGTACGGTAATAGGAAAAATCAACATGATCTTTAATAATTTCGTGTAACGCTTTTTTAAGTTCAAAACCCGTTAAATTCTCCGTTCCGTTATAATAGCCAATTGGTTGTGAGAATAAATTATGCCCCAGGAAAAAGAGCGCAACAGACAGCCATGTTTTTGTTGTATTCATTATTTATACGGTTAGTGATTTGTTTTATTTATAACAAAGTACGTTCATCTTGTGAGTTGAAAAAAGCCTGACAATTGATTGTCAGGCTTTTTTCAAGTATTACTAAAAACATATAGTTTTCTATCATTTATTCTGCACTTTCGTGGCTGAAATAAATACCATGTGCAAGTTGAGGTACTCCATTGTATGAGCCCTTCGTTGCAATAACTGTCAGTTTGTCTCCAACTTTAATGCCTTTGGTATCCAAAAGGAATTTCCTATCATCTCCGGTTGCACCATAACCCGGATAACAGCCATACAGGTAAATTTCGCTGTCGCCATCTTTCAGGTAAAGATTACCGTATGTTTCATTAGCAATCTGTGTAATTTCACCGGTTACCAAAAAGTAATCCTGGCTGGAATCGGGTTTGGTCAGCACCTCGGCAATAGTAGCAGCAGTTACAGGAATCACGCTTTCCAATACGGCAGAACCCACCTGAGGATTACCATTGTAGGCAGCACGTTTTCCGACAATCGTGATGATGTCACCCTCCTTCAATCCTTTTTCCTGGAAATCATCAATTCCATACACATAGGTTTCGCCGGAGAAATCCCTCAGGTATAAATTACCATAATTGGTATTGGTGATATTGGTGATCACACCAGTCAGGCGATATTGGGTGTTTCCCACTTCAGCGGCAAGAAATTCTGCAATCGTTGCTTTCAGAATGGCACCTTTTTGAGTCAGTGTTGTTTCTGTACTGTAGTTTTTAGAGCCGTCGGTGGTGCGGAATATGAGCGTAGTTCCACGGTCTCCACCGGTATTGGCAGTGGCGTTGAACTTCACAACAACTTCTTCGCCTGCCGATTCGATAGACGAAATTGACAACCATGACTTGGCATTTTCAGGGATATCAACAGATACGCCTTGTCCTTTGCTGGTAAGGTATGCGATGAATTCACCCCCTTCGATGGGTAGTTCCTGGTTTGCAACAGAATCTACTTTGATAAGTGACTTGTTGATTTGGATGACCGTTACATCCACCATTTGAGGATTTCCCTGGTAAGATGATTTTGGTCCTTCAATGGTTACTTCATCTCCAACTTCAAGTCCAAGACTCAGGAAATTTCTTGTTGCGCCCTTCTCATCAAGCGTACCATATATATAAACAGTACCCGTTTCATCCGTCAAATACCAGTTACCATATAACGTATTTACAATAGAAGTACAAACACCCGTAACACGGAAAGTTTTTCCATCGGGACCTGCATTCACTTCAGCCGCTGTGACTTCAGATATTTTCGCCAGACCCTGGATGATGTTAATTCTCTGCGTTTTGCCTCCACTATGAAGCAAAGCCTCTGCTGTACGACCATCGATGGCAGAGGGAGCTGAAAAGGTAAGTTGGGACTCGCCGGCACTTCCTGAAGTTGAAGAGATAGTCAACCATTCAACATCATCTTTCTCGGTAGTTACCTTCTCTATTGTCCAGCTATCCTGAGTCGTTACAGTAATAGTAGTAGAACCGCCCTCCTCTGGAATAGCAACATATGACGACGATACTCGAATTTCATCAAGTAAGGTCATAACTTCTTCATCGGCACAACTTGTCATCAGGGCTACCGCTGCGAAGAATAATGGAAATAAATATTTTAATTTCATATCGTCTGTACTTTTAATTAGTTGAAAATATACTTTATACCAATAGAAGCATACCAGGTTTGACCCAATGAGTAGCTTGGTGTGAATGTTTGGGTATTACCATGGATTGAGGCGGGTGTAGAGAATGTAGCCACACCGTCAGCATCAACACCTTCATATCTGAGAATACGCGCTTCCGAACCAATTTCCGGGTTCAAATATTTACCTACACCCCAACTGGAATTGAACAGGTTCATCACGTTTTTGATATCAAAGCTAAGTTGCAGTTTGTGTTCATTATTACCTGCATTAAGAGCAAAATCATGTTTGTAGCCGAAGTCAACACGATGTACCCAGGGAGAGTAAACGCTATAGGCTTCTGCATACTTGCCTTGTTGATTTTTCAAATAATCATTGGCATGCACATAATCCATGAAACGGGTTTTGTCATCTTCCGAAATAAAGCGAAATTGATTGTTTGCTATTTCATCGTCAGTGGGAACATAAATTGCATCGTAGTTGTAACCGTCACTATTAATATCATTGACCGTCATATATGAGTAGTTAGCTCCACCGTGCCAACCTTCATAGATAATGCTATAGTGATTACCGCTCTTGTCGTGGGCAGTAAGCGATGCCACAAGACGATTGGGTGTGGTGTATTGAGAATTGTGCAATTTAATGTGGTTAGGACCTTCTATTGTAGGAACGTATGTAAATGCAGATTCTGCATTCGATCCGGGCATACCGGTTACATCTTTGGCAACGGTGTGTGTATAGGCAGCCATAATGCTGAGCCATTCTGCCGGCTGAGCATTGAGCGTAATGTTGCCTGACCAGCCATAACCACGGCTTGTGTTTTCCAGTACAAATGCCTTTGTGCCGGTACGATAACCATCGGGATATATTGGACGATTGTCAACACCGTTGAAACGGGCAAAACCACCTACAGAAGGAGTACTCCAGTCGGAAATAGAGACACCGTTGATGGTTTTGTTGAAGATTCCTTCAACTGTTACAGAGAATGGGAAAGATGTCAAAAATGCATAGTCAACAGCAAGCGATGTTTTCCATACTTGTGGCATTTTGAAATCCGGATCTACTGCTGCAATAGCCGAAGGAACTGTCCCGTCTTCGGGTGATATGGTTGTTGGATATCCCAATGAGGCCAATTTGTTATAAAGTGCAGAGATATTGGCATTGCCGTTGGCATCCGTTACAAGACCGCCGGCAAATTCATCCATTGTGAAACCATTCCTTGCAGCGTTTGCTGCATTGATTTGTGCCTGGTATTGTACCATCCCACCGTTGGTAGGCATATTGGTAAAGAATACAAGCGGAAGGTTTCCTGAAAAAAGACCGGTACCTCCGCGAACTTTCAGGCTATTGTCTCCATAAGAATCCCATACAAAACCTACACGGGGAGAGAATATGACACTTGCCGAAGGCCATTTTCCTGTATCAATATGACGGCCAGAATAATCAATATCAAAGATCGCTTTGTTCGTCATCAAGTCATCATTATTGAAGATAAGTCCATCGATACGAAGACCATACGAAAGTTTGAATCTTTCGCTAAAACTCCAATCATCTTGGACATAAACTCCAATTTTGTTGGTTCTCACACGAGCTGCAGGATTGCTTTCTCCATCGTAACCATAAGTAAGGTTTACAATTTCCGGGACTCCTCCGTTTAAGAAGTCATCGAGACTGGAGTAGCGATAGTATCCGGTGCCGTTACGCATATAAGAATTATCTGCCATCTTATATTCGAATGCGATACCTCCTACGATTTTGTGATTCCCCAAATAATAGGTTAACTCATCCTTAATGTTCAATACATTGTTGTGAACACCGTTGTTCCAGGTGAAAAGTTCGTATCCTAAAGAGAGATAGGCTTGTTCATCTTTCAAAATGTCGATGAAAGGGAATTCTGTTGAATTCGTTCCGCGAATATCGTCAAGTTTTGAGAATGTGGCCAGGAATTGGTTGGATAAGTTGTCCGCTAAACGGCTGTTCAAGTCAAAAGAGTATGAATGAACGAGGTTGTCCATCGAATACATCGAGTTGGCATATGACATGGAGGCCTGTGACATTCTTGCCTCAGACATACGAGTACCTCCATCCATAGATGAAGCATTAGGGGATCTCCATGACAGGTTTTTCGTGTAGTTATAACGCAAAGCCAGACGATGTTTGTTTGTGATATTCCAATCTAAACGGGCAAGCAGTTTGCTGTTGCTTTCATCTGCCGGAAAATTTGTGTAAGATCCTGTTTCATATCCATATTCACTTCTTACAAAATCAGAAACCCTCTTAAGATCGTTTTCTGTTGTGCGGGAGATATAATTGTCCGGATCAGCAACACCATCAGTTGAAGCTCTCCAACGATTTGCTATTGTTGGTGTTTTAGCCATTTCAGCGTTTACGAAGAAGAACAATTTGTTTTTGATAATTGGACCACCTAAAGTGAAACCGTATGTTGTATTACGGTCTTTTTCACGTGCTCCTTGTATTTGCATACCATTAACAGCATCTCCGCGTAAGTTTTCATTTCTATGATAAGAGTAAGCGCTGGCCTTAAAGGTATTTGTACCGGATTTTGTAATAGCGTTCACACCACCACCAATAAAGTTCGTTTGACGCACATCGTATGGAGCAATTACAACCTGCAATTCTTCAATAGCTTCAATAGAGATTGGGTTACCTCCACCTGGGAGAGCAGAACTCAAACCGAAGTTATTGTTGAAATTAGCTCCATCCACTGTAAAGTTAGCTGTGCGACCATCTGTACCGGCAAAGCTCATACCATTACCTCCATAAGGAGAAAGACGGGTAACGTCCATAATGCTACGACTTACTGTAGGCAAATTATCTATCTGACTGTTTGTGATATTGGTCACTGCTCCGGTTTTCTCATTAGTGAATTTTGTGCGGGTTGCCGTAACCAGAACTTCATCTAATGATAATGTTTCTTCTGAGAGTACAACATTCATTACATAGTTTTCACCTAAACTCAACGTAATGTTGTTTTGTGTGTATGCACCATATCCAATGAAAGTAACTTTTACAGTGTAAGGTCCTCCTACACGCATACCATTCAGGTTGAATCGCCCTTCCATGTTGGTTACAGTACCATAAGTTGTTCCTGAAGGGGTGTGTGTAGCAATCACTGTCGCACCTATCACAGTTCCTTCAGCATCAGTAACACGCCCACTCATACTGGATGTGGTTACCTGTGCTTGCATTATAGTAGCTGAAAATACAATGAGTGCTACTAATAAAAACCTAATTTTGTTAATCATAAATAGTAAACTTTAATTTAGTGGTTATTTAAATAGAATTACGTTAATTTTTTTTTGCAAAAATACATTTAACTAATCTATTATTATTAAACTGATGTTAATTTTCAATGATGTTTTTGCTTCTTTGTTGCCATGCCGCTTATTTGATTCAAAGTATTTGCGCTGACTTTTAATTGTTTAAAGATTTATCTATGTTTTTTTCAAAGGCGGTAAGTTCCCATTATTTTTATTATCGGCCAAACATGGAACTTAATAGTTATCAAACGTTTTTGTGCATTTTTTAACAACTTATTAAATGGAAATCAACAACGGGTGATATGTTATTAAAATATTACGAAAAAGTATAAAAACACAGAAAAAATCATAAGTCTGCTCTTCCAGAAGCCAGCCTCTTTTTGTGTATAAAACATTATATCCCGATGGATATTTTTTCAATTGAAATTTTTTTCAAAAAAAAGAAAATTTATTGTGTTTTCAAATAACTAATAAACAGTAGCTTACAATAGATAGATAAAATATTTTGAAAATATATGGTACTTTGTGTTGCATAGTACTAAAATTTTTCCATATATTTGTATTGCCAATAACAATGTAATTAAAAGTAGTTTTTAAAAAAAAGTTCTTTACAAACTGTAACGATTCAGAAAACAGCTCGTCATAATGAAAACAGAAAATTGAAAAAACAGCAAAAACAGAAGCCATGAAAACAGTTAAAACAAGAAAAACAGAAAAAGCCATGAAAACAAAAACAAATTTTAGAAAAGCAGCATTGCGATCAGTTGCCGTAGTCGTTAGCTTTGTTTTGGTAAGTATTACCGTTAGCGCGCAGGAGTTTTGGAAAAAGGTTTTAACCCACAGCAGTTTTAACGAAATTGCCATAGCCATGGTTGAAACCGCTGAAAAAAAATCACCTGCAAATGAAAACACAGAAAGTGCATTTTGGTATGCTTTCGACAAAGCTTTCGACCCGGCGCTTGAACTGGAAGGCTGGATGACCAGCGAAAACTATTTTTTAACAACAGCATTCAGTTTTGAAAACGAAGTGGAAGCCCCGCTTGCACTGGAAAGCTGGATGCTGGATGAAAGTTTGTTTTACACCCACGAAGTGCAGGAAGAACCATTAATGCTTGAAAACTGGATGACATCTGCAGATTTTTGGTCCATGTAAAAAAACCGGAAGAGAGAACCGTGGATCAATTATTAAAAAAAAGGAGAGAATCAACATGAAACTGGAAAATACAAAAGCACAGATGAGGAAAGGGGTACTGGAGTACTGCATCCTTTTGGTACTTGATGGTGAGCCGCTTTATGCAAGCAACATCATTCAGGAACTTAAAGAGGCCAAAATGATTGTGGTAGAAGGAACCCTTTATCCGCTACTTACACGGCTTAAAAATGCCGGACTACTGGCATACCGATGGGAAGAATCTAACCAGGGACCTCCGCGTAAGTATTATGAATTAACTGACAAAGGCCGGAAATTTTTATCCGAGCTTGAAGGATCCTGGGCCGAACTGGTTGACGCAGTTGGGAAAATCAGAAAAAGCAGGGCTTAATTGAAAAATAAACCAGAACAGAAAACTCAAAGAATTTTTGAAAACATGAAAAAAACATTCACAATCAATATCAGCGGTACCGTTTTCCATATAGAGGAAGACGCATACGAAGTACTGCAAAAATACCTGGTGAAACTGAAAAACCATTTCGGAACCGAGGAGGAAGGAAAAGAAATTCTGGGAGACATTGAGGCCCGGATTGCTGAAATTTTTACCGAAAAATCATCAGGAGAAAAAGACGTAATTACACTTGCCTGGGTGGAACAGATAATAGAAACCATGGGAACCCCGGAAGATTTTGTGGAAGAAGAGGGCGAAGAAGATGAAGTATTTACCAGTTCAGCAAAACGGAAAAGACGTCTATACCGAGATCCTGAACACCGTGTAATTGGCGGAGTTTGCGGTGGTTTGAGCGCCTATTTTAATATGGATCCGGTTATTTTACGAATCATTTTCGTTGTATTGCTCATTGTCACTTCTATTGTTCCAGCATTGCTGGCCTACCTGGTACTTTGGATTGCCGTGCCAAAAGCAGTTACCACCGCCCAGCGCCTTGAAATGCGCGGACAGGAAGCTACGGTGAAAAACATCGAAAAATCTATTCGCGAAGAGGTAAAAGAAGTTAAAGAGAGCTACAAAAAGTTCAAAGAATCGGACACCTATTCAAAAGGCAAAAAAAAAGTTGAGGGCGCCGGTGAAGTAACTTATAATGTTTTTAAACTGTTACTTAAGGTTGCTGTAGTTATTATCGGAGTAATCCTTATTATTTCAGGATTTTTTGGTCTGCTTGGGCTGATTTCATCACTGGCAATTGGCCATTCATTTGTTCAGGGCTGGCCGCTGGTTTGGGGGCCCGAAATCAATTTCCCCGATTTCCTTAATTACCTTGTTGAACCCGGCACCGTGAGACTTGGAATTATTGCAGTAGGTTTTCTTGCCGGGATTCCATTGCTCGCCATGTTGTATGTTGGGTCGAAACTGGTTTTCAGATACAAATCGAATAACACAGCCATTGGTTTGAGTATGGTTGGTGTGTGGCTTATTGCACTCATTACCCTGTTTGTAATTTCAACAAACCAGTTAGGAAATTTCAAAAATCAGGCTTCGGTAGTTGAAAACACAACCATTGATTGCGATAGTTGCCAGACCTTATATTTAAACCTTGCCGAAGACAAATATAAAGGTTATGCCGCACAGGGATGGGATTTAAATAAATTGAAAGTAATGGAAGTTGCCGGAGAACGGGTAATTTTGGGAAATCCACGCCTTGATGTGGAGAAGGCAAGCGGAAATTCTTTTGTTGTAACAGTTAGGAAATCATCGCGTGGCCGAACCCGCGAAACGGCACGCGACCATGCATCTGACCTGATTTACCGTTTTCAGCAACAGGATTCAATTTTATTTTTTGAACCCTATTTTTTCCTGGAGGAAGGCGACAAATGGCGCGATCAGGAAGTACATATTAACGTAAAAGTGCCTGAGGGCGGGACTATCTTCCTTGATGAAGATATGGTGGATATTATCTACGACATTGAAAACGTTACCAACACCTGGGATGCCGACATGGTAGGTAAATACTGGGAAATGAAACCCGATGGGCTAACGCAGAGAGAATTGGAAGCTATTCCGGAAAGCATTCAGGATAGTATTCCAACTGAGATGGAATAAAAATAATTTATCAGAACAACAAAGGCCTGGCTTTTATAAGTTCGGCCTTTTTCATTTTTTATGGAATTTGTTTTATCCGGCTCCACTTTTCCTTTCAGGAAACCCGATACTGCTTTTCCCGTATAATTCCCCAAAAAGAAAACAGAAATGCCAGTCAGAATTCTTTCAGTTTGCTTCATTTTTATGTTGGTTTCGCAACTTTCGTGCAGCCAAAAGAGCGATCCTTTTTTTGCATTACGAAACCGCATGGTAGAAACTCAAATTAAAGCCCGCGGAATTTCCGATGAAAAAGTATTGCAAGCCTTTAGAAATCTGGAGCGGCACAAATTTGTGCTTCCGCAATACATACCTCATGCCTATGCCGATTCGCCGCTCCCAATTGATGAAGGCCAGACCATTTCGCAACCTTACATTGTGGCATTTATGACCGATGCCCTGGATTTGCAACGAACCGACAAAGTGCTGGAAATCGGGACCGGCTCGGGTTATCAGGCAGCCATTCTGGCCGAGTTGTGCGATTCGGTTTTTACAATCGAAATTTTTGAAAAACTGGGCAGAAAAGCACGCGAACTTTTCGATGAACTCGGTTACGAAAACATTTACACCAAAATTGGCGATGGTTTTAAAGGCTGGCCCGAACATGCACCATTCGATGCCATTATTGTTACAGCCGCCCCGAGTGACATTCCTGAACCCCTTAAAATGCAACTGGCCGAAGGAGGCCGGATGATCATTCCGGTGGGTGGAGATGCTGTTCAGGAACTGGTACTGCTGAAAAAAAGAAAAGGAAAACTGCGCGAAGAAAGCGTTCTTCCGGTTCGGTTTGTGCCTTTGATTGACCCGGAGGGTAAGAAGTATTAAGAACTTTGTGCCTGATGAATCTTCTGTATTTCTGAATAAAAATTTGGATTAAAAAAACTATAAATTTAACAATGAGCGATAAGACTGCAGCTATAATTAATCGAATGAATGAAGAGGAACTGAAAAACTCAAAAAGAAAGTGGAACTGTATGTTTCAAATCCGGTTAACGAATTTTTTGCAGTAATGGACGAAGCCGCTGAGTATGCCACGCGAAAAGGGCTAACTTTATCCTTACTCTTCTATTCATATCGAAGTGCTTCCCCCGGATTCCTCTTTGCCGTCCGCCAATTATCTGAATCAGGATTCATCTGATTTACGTGATAAACTTTGATTATTCCTTTCCCTCAAACGCTAACAGGTTTTTCTGTCTTCTTGCCTCTTTCTTCCATGCCCTCTGCCTTCTGCCAAAATAATCATGTTCATCAGTTAATCTATTTAATCATGGTTCAGACACTTTTACTCATATCTGAGTGCCTCCACCGGGTTCCTCGTTGCAGCCCGCCAACTCTGCCAACTTACAGTAATCAAAGCAATTCCCAACGCCAGCAAACCAGCCAAAGCAAATATCCACCAACTCAAATCAGTTTTGTATGCAAAGTTTTCGAGCCATTTGTTCATGGCGTAGTATGCGATGGGTGTGGCAATTACAAAGGCAATGGCTACCCACTTTACAAAATTTTTGTTCAGCATAACCATTACTTCTGAAATTTTGGCGCCGTTTACTTTTCGGATACCGATTTCTTTGGTACGTTGTTGTGAAATAAACAATGCCAGTGCACTGATTCCAAGGGTGCTGATTAAAATTCCAATGATTGAAAATGCGAGCAGTATTCTGCTTAAAATGGTTTCCGCTTTGTACTGCATGGCAATCGTTTCATCCATAAAGAAATAGTCGAATTCCTGCCCCGGATAATGCGTGTTCCAGGTTTCATTAATTTTTTGAATTCCCAGTTGAAGATTTCCTGGATTTAAACGCACATGAATAAACCGCGCCAGGTTGTTTGATTCACCCAGCCAAAATGCAAAATCACCAACAAATTCGTGTGCCGAACTGTAATTAAAATCTTTGGCCACCCCAATAAAATTAATACGGGTCTGGTCAGGTTCCAGTGGCTGCGACTCATGAAAAGCTTTTAACGCTTCCATACTTCCGTGTCTCTCCAGCAATCGTTTGTACAAATGATTATTTATTATCATCCCGCGCACTGTATCTGCCGATGGGCTAATCCAGTTTTCCAAAAGCTGAATATTCATTGTAAGCAGATAATTGTAATTGGCGATAACAAGTTCGGCAGTTCCGTCGATACCCAAACCGTCGAGCGGTAAACCTTGTGCAGGGTAACCAAAGTGTTGCATGGTAAAACCAACCGATGCCACCTGGCTTTGTTTTTCCAGTTCGCGTGCAAAAACTGCCGGGTCTTTCGAAAAATCTTTCAGATTGAGAACAACCACATTTTCTTTGTCGAAACCCAGCGGTTGGTTTAGTATGAAGTTGATTTGTTTGTTCACCAAAAAAGTAGCCGACATGATAATAATCACGATTGTAATTTGTAAAACCAGCAGCGATTTTAAAATATGATTTCCCGAATAATTCATTTTTTCGGAAAGAATATCGATAGCAGAAGTTTTTCCCAAAAGAAAAAATCCGACAAAAATGGTGGTTAATCCCAGACAGAAAACCAAAATCAAAAGTACACTCAGGTAAACTGTAGGTTCGGAATAATAGATGTTAAAGTCGATTTCAAAAAACTGGTTTATAAAAGGTTTTAAAATTTCGATAGCGCCCAATGCAAGAACCATCGAAACAAAACAAAACAGAAATACTTCGGATAAAACCTGGCCGGTTAATTGCCCTTGAGTGGCGCCAATTGATTCTTTCAGACCCAGTTCTTTCGACCGTTTTATGAGTTTGGCAATGGTGAGATTGACAAAATTGAGCAGCGAAACCAGTAAAATTACAAACGAAATGATTACAAATAATCTGATGTTTATTTTGCTTGAACTCTCTTTTAGT
>NZ_JAWLCI010000034.1:0-51979 GCF_041687215.1 Mariniphaga sp. | reverse complement strand
TAAGATGAGCCAATATGTAAAATAGTTGCGTGGAGAAATATGTTTTTTGTCATGTCTTTTTCAGGCGTTCAAAAGGTTGGTGTGATTTTCCTTGTTGCGTACATTCTGTTTTTTTTTAACCTTCAAGGTTTCCAATACCTTGAAGGTTTGCTCATAAACAGCTATCTTTTCACCGCCCGTTTTCCGGTTTAAATGGTTTGTAAACTTTTGTTTTTATTTTCGGGCGCAATGTATAAACTTCTTTTTTTACACAAAAGAGTAGAATTACGCATAGGATTTTAGGTAGTTTTACTTAAATTATATTCCGGGAAAAAAACTTTCAAATTATAAATTTCAGCTTCGGCTTGAAAAAAACTCCTCCAAAATCTCTCTATGGTCGAAAGCCATTTCGGGCAGGTCGCTGATTGAAAACCATTTTGCATGGGCGGCATCGTCGCCCCCACTTACATTTACTTTTTCGGACAGTTGGGTGGAAAATACCACGGAAATGGTTCGGTGGCGCGGGTCGCGGTCAATGGCATCGAAGGTTTTAAACTGGATCATTTGCTCCACCTGAAGGCCGGTTTCTTCCTCCAATTCGCGTTTGCAGGCGGTTTCCAGCAGTTCGTCCATATTTACAAAACCGCCGGGCAGCGCCCATTTTCCTTTAAACGGTTCAATGCCACGCTGAATAAGTAAAACCGAAAAAGTGCTGGTTTCTTTTACGAAAACCAAAGCATCTACCGTTAACGCCGGCCGCGGATATTTATAATTGTACATAACAAATCACAAAAAATCAATTACCAAATAACAAATAAATTTCAAACCTTTCAAACTTATCAAACTTTTCAAACATTCAAACATTCAAACATTCAAACTTTTAAACTCGCCTTAAAATTAGAAAAATGAAACTTTAATCGCTAATCTTTCAACTCCCAACTTCTTTGCTAATTTTGCACCCGCAAAAACAACAGGAAACAAATGACATTTCAGAAAGAGATAAACCGCCGCCGGACATTTGGAATTGTGAGCCACCCCGATGCCGGGAAAACCACGCTCACCGAAAAGCTGCTGCTGTTTGGGGGCGCCATTCACGTGGCAGGCGCGGTTAAAAGCAACAAAATAAAAAAAGGGGCTACTTCCGACTTTATGGAAATTGAACGCCAGCGCGGGATTTCGGTGGCCACATCGGTTATGGGGTTCGAATACAACGGCTACAAGGTGAATATTCTGGACACCCCCGGCCACCAGGATTTCCAGGAAGACACCTTCCGCACACTTACGGCGGTTGACAGCGTAATTATTGTAATTGATGCAGCCAAAGGAGTGGAGCCCCAAACAGAAAAACTGATGAACGTTTGCCGGATGCGAAACACGCCGGTGATTGTATTCATCAACAAAATGGACCGCCCCGCACAGGATTCCTTTTCACTGCTCGACGAAATTGAAAACCAGTTAAAAATTAAAGTGTGCCCGTTAAGCTGGCCTATTAACAGCGGTCCGGAATTTAAAGGAGTTTACAATATTTTCAACCGCAGTCTGAAACTTTTCGATCCGAACATTCAGGGAATTGAGGAAGGAATTGATTTTGAGGATGTTTCCAACCCTGAATTGGAAATTCACATTCGTGATGATGCTCAAACCCTGCGCGATGAATTGGAACTGGTGGAAGGAGTTTACCCTGAATTCAACCGTGATGAGTACCTGACAGGAAACCTGGCGCCGGTGTTTTTCGGTAGTGCTTTATACAATTTTGGTGTGCAGGAACTGCTTCATGCTTTTCTGGAGATTGCACCATCGCCTCAGCCGTCAAACGCAGAGGAAAGGAAAATTCTTCCCAACGAAAATAATTTCACCGGTTTTGTGTTTAAAATCCACGCTAACATCGATCCCAACCACCGTAGCCGGATTGCCTTTGTAAAAATCTGTTCAGGTAAGTTTATCCGAAACAACATGTATAAACACATTCGAACCGGAAAAACCATGCGTATTTCAAGCCCTACAGCGTTTATGGCCGAGCAAAAGGAAATTATTGAGGAAGCTTTTCCGGGAGATATTATCGGCGTTCCCGACAACGGAAGTTTCATTATTGGCGATACAGTTACAGATGGTGAAGAAATTCATTTCAAAGGACTGCCAAGTTTTTCACCTGAATTGTTCCGTTACATTGAAAACGCCGATCCCATGAAATCGAAACAACTGAACAAGGGCATCGACCACCTCACTGATGAAGGTGTGGCACAATTGTTTACCAGCCAGTTTAACGGACGAAAAATTGTTGGAACAGTTGGCCAGCTTCAGTTTGAAGTTATACAGTTCAGGCTGGAGCACGAATACAACGCCAAATGCCGCTTCGAGCCGCTTCAAATGTACAAGGCCTGCTGGATTGAATCGGACAACCCAAAAATGCTCGGGGAATTCAAAAAACGAAAACACCAGAAAATGGCTAAAGACAAACTGGGCCGCGATGTTTTTATGGCTGATTCGCAGTTTATTCTGCAGATGGCACAGGATGAATTCAAAGACATCCGCTTCCACTTTACATCGGAATTTTAATGTATTTTTATTGAAAATTTGATGAGATGATGCTTGCAGAGAACTTTTTCGACACCAGCTTTTTTACCTACTTCCTGTTACCCTTTTTAATATTTATTGCGCGAATACTCGACGTAACTATTGGCACCATTCGTATTGTAATGGTCGCAAAAGGACAAAAATTATGGGCGCCGCTTTTAGGCTTTTTTGAGGTTTTTATCTGGCTTGTTGCTATATCCAAAATATTTGAAAACCTGGACAACTGGACGTGCTATTTTGCTTATGCGGCAGGGTTTGCCACAGGGAACTACATCGGATTAATTATTGAAGAGCGCCTGGCCATGGGCATTGTAAAAATTCAGATTATCACCCGCAGAAATGCCACCGAACTGATTCAGAATCTTAAAAATGCAGGGTATGGAATCACCCACCACGAGGCCAAAGGTAGTACTGAAAATGTAAGCATCATTTACAGCATTATTAAACGGAATGAAATTCAAAAAGTGGAAAATACGGTGAAGGAAACTAATCCGAAAGCTTTTTATTCCATAGAGGATGTGAAATCAGTAAGTCATGGTGTATTTCCCGTGAAAACAATTACCCGAAGATGGCGTAAAGGCAAATAATAATGCAGTTATTCTAAATTTTTTGCATATAACAGAAATTATTAATAATGAATTACAATAAACCATATATTAACGGCTTAATAAAGCATTAAAATTTAAAAAATGATGAAGAAAAATTTTTTACTGGCTGTTTTAGCCACTGCACTGTTAACCCTACCTGCTTTTGCACAAAAAACGAATAAACTCACTAAAGAAGAAAAAAAGGCAGGTTGGGAACTGCTTTTCAACGGTAAAAACTTCGATGGCTGGCGCCAGTGCAACGGCGATGCCATGCCGGCCAACTGGACCATTGAAGACAATGCCATGAAAGTGCTCATTGGAGAAGGAAAAAATCCGGGTCAGGGAGCCGGTGGTGACATTCTTTTTGGCGAAAAGAAATTCAAGGATTTCGAACTTTCCATCGACTGGAAAGCCAGTGAAATGGCCAACTCCGGAATTTTCTACTATGTGAAGGAAGTTCCCGGAAAACCTATTTACTATGCTGCGCCCGAGATTCAGGTGCTTGACAACGAAAATGCCACCGATAATAAAATCGACAGTCACCTGGCCGGCTCGCTTTACGACATGCTGCCCGCCGACCCGAAAACCGTCAATCCGGCCGGCAAATGGAACACTTGTGTGATTAAAGTAAAAGACGGTAAAGCATCTGTAAGTATGAATGGTACCGAAGTGGTAACTTACACTCATTGGACTCCTGAATGGGACAAGTTGGTGCAAAACAGCAAGTTTAAAAGTTTCCCCGGATTTACCGAAGGAATTGCCAGAGAAGGTTACATTGGTTTGCAGGACCACGGTTATCCGGTTTGGTTCAGGAACATTAAAATCCGCGAGCTGTAGCAGGTTTTACCAAAAGACAATTGAAATTTTGTTACAGGATGTCCGTTTTTTATTCAGAAAATAATGAATAATTTAACGGACATCCGCTTTATAAAACAACAAAAAATGAAAGTATTTCAAACAGTTTTCTTCATTACAACAGTTCTTTTTGCTTTATCGTGCAGACAGCAGGATAAAACAACTCAGGAAACGGATTACACCCAATTTGTGGATCCGTATATTGGCAGCGATTACCACGGACATGTTTTTGTGGGAGCCAGTGTGCCGTTTGGAGCCGTTCAACTTGGCCCGAACAACGAAACCCAGGGCTGGGACTGGTGTTCGGGCTACCACTATTCCGATTCCATTCTGATTGGTTTTGCGCACACGCATCTAAGTGGAACAGGAATCGGCGATTTGGGCGACATCATTTTTATGCCGGTTTCAGATGCTTACAATCCTGAAACTGACAAAGATTCGGCCTTTAACTGGAAATCGACCTATTCGCACGACCGCGAAGGCGTTGAACCCGGTTACTATTACGTGCATGTGGAGCGTTACAACATCGATGCAGAACTTACTTCAACCGAACGTGTGGGATTTCATAAATACCAATACAACGCCGGAGAAAATTCGTTTGTAATAGTAGATTTGAAATATGGAACCGGCTGGGATATGCTTACCAACGGCCTGATTAAACAAATGGATAACAAAAGCATAAAAGGACACCGTATTTCGCGCGGCTGGGCCAACAACCAGCAGGTATTTTTTTACACTGAATTTTCCAAAGAAATTGAACGTTTTGAAATATTGGCCAAAAATGAACGGCAGGGAACAATTACCGCACTGATTGAGTTTGCAGGAGCCGGTGAACTGCTGGTCAAAACAGCCATATCGCCGGTAAGCACCGAAGGCGCCAAAGCCAATCTGGAAGCAGAAGCTCGCAATCTGGATTTTGAAGAAGCCAAAACCGCAGCAAAAGAAAAGTGGAACAACGAGCTGGCCAAAATTAAAATTGAAACGGAAAGTCCGGCCGATAAGCGCACGTTTTACACAGCGCTTTACCACACCATGATTGCCCCTTCACTGTTTAACGACGTAACCGGCGAATATCGCGGCGCTGACAGGGAAGTAAAACCCGACCCGGGTTACGAAACCTACACCACTTTTTCACTTTGGGATACTTACCGGGCGGCGCATCCGCTGTTTACGCTGGTGCAGCAGGAACGGGTGAACGATTTCATCAACTCCATGCTGGCCATTTACCAGCAACAGGGCAAACTGCCCATCTGGCATTTGCATGGCAACGAAACCAACACTATGGTGGGTTATTCCGCTGTTCCGGTAATTGCCGACGCCTACCTGAAAGGGTTCCGCGGGTTTGATGATGAACTGGCCTTTGAAGCGATGAAGGCCTCTGCCCTGCTCGATGAACGTGGCCAGGACTTTGTAAAATCACAGGGATTTATTCCGGCCGACTCACAGGTGGAATCGGTGGCACGGGCCATGGAATATGCCATCGACGACTGGGCTATTGCCGCTATGGCCACCGCTATGGGAAAAACCGAAGATGCGGAACTTTTTACCAAACGTTCGAAATATTACCAGAATTATTTTGATGAGTCCGCCGGTTTTATGCGTGGAAAAATGAGCGATGAATCGTGGCGCACACCGTTCAACCCCATTTATTCGCAACACCGCGAAGACGACTATTGTGAAGGCAATGCATGGCAATACACCTGGCTGGTTCCGCACGATGTGGAAGGATTAATCGAACTTTTCGGCAACGAAGAAGCTTTTGTTACCAAACTCGACAGCCTGTTTACTATTCCGTCCATAAAAGTGGAAGGCGCCTCGGCTGACATTACCGGACTGATTGGACAATATGCGCACGGCAATGAACCCAGCCATCACATTTCCTACATGTATTCCTGGGCCGGGCAGCAATGGAAATCGGCCGAAAAAGTGCGCGAAATCTGCACCACCATGTACACCGACCAGCCCGATGGTCTTTGCGGAAACGAAGACTGCGGCCAGATGTCGGCATGGTACGTTTTTTCATCCATCGGATTTTATCCGGTAAACCCGGCCAATGGCGCTTATGTTTTTGGCAGTCCGCTGTTCGACGAGGCAGAGATTCAGTTGCCCGAAGGAAAGACATTCAAAATAGTAGCTGAAAACAACAACAAAGAGAACATTTACATCCAATCGGCAAAACTGAATGGAGAGCCTTACAATAAAACCTTCATCACCCACAAGGATATTTTAAACGGTGGTGAGCTTGTTTTTATGATGGGAAGTGAGCCGAACCCGGAGTTTGGGAAAGCAATGGAAAACCGGCCGAAATCGGTTGTATATTAAATAAGAAAACCGGCAACATCTGAAACTGCCATCACCACAAACAGTTCGATGTTCGTATTCAGTTTCGTACCTGTTGCCGGTTTTTAAATTCAAATGCTATTTAAACATAATCTTCGAAGCTGCACTTTCAGCTGCTTTTACCAGCGGATAACCTGCCGGTGAAGCAGTAAGAAGCGGATGCGTGCCAAATTGTGCAGTAAGCAAAGAGTTCAGCGTCATTCGGTTTTGCACTATAATGCCCAAGGTATTGGTGAGTTCGCCAGCCGAAAGACCGCCATAAACTTCACCTCCCAAAATCACACCCGACTCCTTGCCAACCACCAGTTTAACAAATTGTTTGTGGGTATCCACAAGGGATCCGGGATGCCGGTCAATTCCTTCAAATGTTCCGGTAACAAAATCGAAATTTTCCGCATCGGCCTGGGTTTCGGTTATTCCGGCCACACCAAACCCTGTTGTTCCAATGGCAGTTGAAAAAATAGAAATGGTACCAATAAATGCTTTTATAGCTGAAAGTTTAAACAGATTCATCCCGGCAATGCGTGCTTCTGCGCAGGCTGTTGATGCCAGCATAACCGGCGAAGGTTTCCGGGTAATGAAATCGCGTTTTTCGGCACAGTCGCCAACGGCAAAAACGTTGGGGTCATTAGTTCGCATGTAATCGTCCACTTTAATAAAGCCACGGTCGCTTACAGGAAGACCGGCATCAGCAGCCAGTTTGGAGTTTGGTCTGTATCCCATGGCAAGTATGACCGCTTCGGCCTCCATTTTTTCACCGTTTTCAAGAATAACACCATCGACTTTACCATTTCCTGAAATTTCAGTAACCGAAGTGTTTGTCATGATATTCAGGCCTCTGCTTCTAAGCAATGCATCAGCTCTTTCCGAAATATCACCATCGAAAGCCAGGCCTAAAATGCGTGGTATTTTTTCAATCAGTGTAACCTCTTTACCGGCTTTTTTCAATTCATCAGAAATTTCAACGCCAATAAATCCTGCCCCAATTACTGTAATTTTGTCGAATAATTTCAGTTTTTCGTGCATTGCATCGAGGTAAACCTTGTTTTTAGGCACGGTAAAAACATTTTCAAGGTCAGCGCCTTTTAACCATTTGGGTTGAATGGGCAGAGAACCTGTTCCAATGACAAGTTTTTCATAACCGATAACTTTTCCGGACTGAAACCGAACTGTTTTCTCCTTCAACTGAATAGATTCCGCTTCATCCACCTGCATTTCTATGTTGTTGGCGTCAAACATTTTATCAGCCGGAAGAATATCATTATCTGAACTTCCAACCGAGCCAAAAATGTATGGAATTCCACAGGGAATAAGCGTTTTTGGAAACCGGGTTACAACTGTAAATTTTTTCGCAGGATAAACCCGCTTACCGGTTAAGGCAGCTACTAAACCTGCGGCACTGCTGCCAATTACCAGTACATCTGTTTTCAAATTTATATTTTCCATTTTAATTTGATTAAACTTTTGTTTAAAATAACGATTCAAATTTAAAGAACAAATGCTTTAAATAAAATGATTTTTGCGAATAATTTAAAATTTGTAAAGGCAGTTATGAAATTGTCGGGAAAAGTGCATGATTCGGTAAAAGATACTATCCTTGAAACCAGAAAAGTAGAGAACATCGGACAACTGAAAAACTGTGAAAAATTAATAGGCTATAAAATATTTACAGGCTGCGGATAGGTGATTTAAGGGCATTTTTTTTTTGCGTGTGGAAGTTGAAGGTAAAACTGTAATTTTCGAATACCTGGTGCCACCCACGGGGTCTGGCATACAATAAAAATATTCATAACCAATTGAAGAAAAAGGACTAAAAGAATTCCTGGTCAATACCGGAATTTTCTGTTTTGGATTTCTTTTTTTTCAATTTCAGATAAAATACTCTGAATGTATAACTTCCCCCTGAAAAACTTTTCTGAACAATTTGACCTAAAACCGAAAAGTTATTTCTCAAAAAAGGTTATTTTTAGTCCGTAATGACGAACAAAAAACCAAATATCGTTCAACAAATCTGGCGTTTTTACTTAAACGGTTTCAGAAGCATGAGCGGCTGGGGGCGGCAGGTTTGGCTGATTATCCTCATCAAGCTTTTTATCATGTTTGCCATTTTGAAAGTATTTTTCTTTCCCAATTTTCTGAAAACCAATTTTGAAACCGACCAGGAACGCAGTGATTATGTGTTGGAAATTTTAACCGAACCAAAAGAATAATTATGATAGAATATGCAGATTTAGCGTTAGTGAACTGGTCGAGGGCGCAATTTGCCCTCACGGCTATGTACCACTGGTTGTTTGTACCGCTCACGCTGGGCATCACGTTTATTATCGCGTTTATGGAAACGCTGTATGTGAAAACCGGCAAAGAAGAGTGGAAACGAATTACCAAATTCTGGATGACCCTTTTCGGGATAAACTTTGCCATTGGCGTGGCCACGGGAATCATTCTCGAGTTCGAGTTTGGCACCAACTGGTCGAGCTACTCCTGGTTTGTGGGCGACATTTTCGGCGCACCGCTGGCCATTGAAGGTATCCTCGCCTTTTTTATGGAATCCACATTTATTGCCATCATGTTTTTTGGGTGGAATAAGGTGAGTAAAAAAACGCACCTGCTGGCCACCTGGCTTACGGCTATCGGGGCCAACCTTTCGGCACTCTGGATTCTGGTGGCCAACGGCTGGATGCAGAAACCGGTGGGAATGGTTTTCAACCCGGATACCGCCCGTAACGAAATGCAAAATTTCTGGGAGGTACTTTTTTCGCAGGTTGCCGTTGACAAGTGGCTGCATGCTACGTCATCGGGGTTTGTACTTGCATCCATTTTTGTGATTGGCGTTTCGGCCTGGTATATTCTGAAAAAGCAGGAATTGCTGCTGGCGAAAAAGAGTATTCTGATTGCCAGCGTTTTCGGACTTATTTCGTCGTTTTACCTCATTCTAACCGGCGACAACTCCACCCGCACCATTGCCCACGACCAGCCCATGAAATTTGCAGCCATCGAGGGATTGTACAACGGAAGCGAAGGTGCCGGTCTGGTTGCGTTGGGTCTTTTTTCCACTTCGGAAACCGACCCCAACAACGAAAACCTGAAGGATTTTACCATGAAGATTGAAATCCCCAACTTCCTATCTTACATGGCTTTTTTAGACTGGAACGCATTTGTTCCGGGCGTTAATGATTTGATAAATGGCAACGAAAAATACGGGTACATGTCGGCTGCCGAAAAAATTGAAAGAGGGAAAAAAGCCATTATAACTTTGAGGCAGTTTAAAGCCGCGAAAAAAGCCGGAAGTGAAGAATTATCCCAAAAACTAAGAGATGAACTCACCAGTGACGATTTTCAACAAAATTATTTTAAATACTTCGGATACGGTTTTATTGAAGATCCCAATGATTTGGTACCCAGTGTGCCTCTTACTTTTTACAGTTTTCACATAATGGTTGGATTAGGGTTTATGTTTGTGCTGCTGTTTATTTTGTCGCTTTTATTTTTATTAAAAGGAAACCTGACGGAAAAACGGTGGTTCCTTCGCCTGGCAATTTTTGCCATTCCGTTGGCCTACCTTGCCAGTCAGGCGGGCTGGGTAGTTGCCGAAGTTGGACGCCAACCCTGGGTGGTTCAGGATTTAATGCCCACTATGGCCGGAGTTACACGCATCAGCGCCGGTTCGGTACAAACCACATTCTGGCTGTTTGCTGTTCTGTTTACCATTTTGCTGATAGCAGAGTTGAAAATCATGTTCAGACAAATTAAAATCGGACCGAAACACTAAAAAGGAGGAACCAAATTATGTTTGAAAATTTATCGCATTTGGCATTGCAACAGTATTGGTGGGTACTCATTTCGTTGCTGGCCGCACTTTTTGTTTTCCTGATGTTTGTGCAGGGAGGACAAACCCTGCTCTACTCCATTGGGAAAACCGAGGGAGAAAAAACTATAATTCTGAATACCCTTGGCCGGAAATGGGAATTTACTTTTACCACACTCGTTACTTTTGGAGGGGCATTTTTTGCTTCGTTTCCTCTGTTTTATGCCACCAGTTTCGGAGGCGCTTACTGGGTTTGGTTGCTGATACTGGCGGCGTTTATCATTCAGGCAGTGGCGTACGAATTCCGGAAAAAACCAGCCAATTTTCTGGGAGCAAAAACCTACGAAATATTTTTAGTGCTGAATGGTTTGCTGGGCACCATTCTGATTGGAACGGCGGTTGGCACTTTTTTCAACGGCGCTCAATTTGAATTGAATGATATGAACCAGGTATTATGGCAAAATCCGGCACGCGGAATGGAGGCCGTGTTAACATTTCATAATGTGGCACTTGGACTTGCTGTATTCTTCCTTGCACGGGTTTTAGGGTTATTGTACTTTATTTACACCATCGATAACGACCTGATTGTGGCCCGTTCGCAAAAACACTTGTTTTTCACTACAGTATTATTCCTGGTATTTTTTCTGTATTTCCTGGTTTGGCTGCTGCTGAAAGACGGTTTTGCCGTTAATCCCGATTCCGGCGAGGTATTCATGGAAAAATACAAATACCTGAATAATTTGCTGCAAATGCCGGTTGTTTTAATTATTATGCTGATTGGTGTAGTTGGCGTATTGTGGGGAATCATTTCAACCCTCTTTTTCCAGGGCAGCAAAGGCTTTTTGTTTGCCGGCCCGGGTACGGTGCTGACCGTTTTTGCATTATTCCTGATTGCCGGATTTAACAACACAGCATTTTACCCGTCGGAGGCAGATTTGCAGTCGTCGCTCACCATACAGAATGCTTCATCGAGCCATTTTACGCTGGTTGCCATGAGTTACGCCTCGCTAATGATTCCATTCGTATTTGCCTATATTTACTATTTCTGGAAAGTAATGAACCGGAAGAAAATTACCGATGAGGAGATGAATGAAGAGTCGCATGTTTATTAAAGGAAATTCCAAAAGACAATTAACAAATCACAAAGATTTAATTGTTTGGAATTTTGAATTCGTTTGTATTTTGTTTTTTGAAAATTGAAAATTAAGTATTATGTACACCACACCAATATTATGGATGTTAAGCTGGCCGGTTGTTATTTTAGTTTCGTATTATGCCGTAAAATGGGCAGCTAAAAAATACGAGGCAAAACTGGAAGCGGAAGAAACAGAAGAATAGCTCATATTCAGACTACAACAATATTACCCGATATTTTACCAATGGACTTTGAAAACTGCGAGCTTTTTATCAAAATATTCAGGAATAGTATGGATAATTTTGGATTGCCATTCCAATAATATCGGATATTTTTGGAATAGTAATCCAAAAATATCTAATGACTTACTAATTTTGCACTTCGAATTTTGGAGAACTGCCGGAATTTAAAATCAACATCAAAAAAGAAATTCACAGAGAATTATCCGGGCTACCGGTTTCAGGCGGTTTCTTATGCCATTGATGACGATTGTAAGTGGGTTTTAAAACTTTAACCCAAAACGTCGATACTCTATTTTGCATGTAAGAATTTAAACAAATAGCCACAGATTCACAGATTATGAATTATTCAATTGATTAATTCTGTGAACCTGTGGCAAAAAACATATTATTTATAAAATTGTTATCTTTATAATTATGAAAATTTAATTTCAGAAAATTATGACGGATAACTTCAATATCAATCGCAGAAAATTTATTTCTACCGGAGCCGCCTTAAGTTTGGGCATTCCTTTCCTGGGAAAAGCCAAAGCAATTAACACACCGGCTCCGCTCCTTCAATCTGATATTCAACCGGAATGGCGCAACAGGCAGTCAGGTATGGCTTATCGCCAACTGGGAAATACCGGACTGATGATCTCTGAAGTTGTCAACGGTGGCGACCCTGTCAGGCTGAATAACTTGCGTACCACCGAAATTGCCATGGAGCGTGGATTGAACTACCTGGATATGGCGCCTGCATACGGACGTGGTGAATGTGAAGAAAGTTACGGTAAGATTATTGACAGCAGCGCCAAACGCGAAAAGGTATTTATGACCACCAAGGTAAGCGGATATACCTCTGTAAGAGACAGATTGTACCGGGAAATTTATGACAGCCTGCCAGGCAACAAACAGGAACATTATCAAAAGAAAGCCGCGGAAATGCGTGCTGCCCGTAACGTGGATAAACCCGGCTATTTTATTACCTATTGGCCCGGACAGCCGCGATCTTTCGAAGGAACCTACCTGAGCAACGCCATGGCTGCTGATTATGCGCATAAGGTGGAAGGAAGTCCTAAGTTTAAGGAATTTATTGTGCAGTCGGTTGAAGACAGTCTGAAGCGTGTTGGAACCGACTATTTCGATATTCTGATGTGTCCGCACGGGGCAGGCTCTCACGAAGAAGTACAAATTGAGGAAACTTTCACAACCTTTGAACAGCTTAAAAATGACGGAAAAGTTCGTTTTCTGGGCGTGTCCACCCACAACGACCCAGCCGGCGTATTGAGAGCAGCCCGTGATACTGGTCTTTATCAGGTGGCAATGGTCGCATATAATATTATCAACGGCGGATATTTGGAAAGAGAGATTGAACTGGCTAAAGAAAGCGGTATGGGTATTATCGCCATGAAAGCTGCCATGGCAGTGGCTACACACCACAAACCGCTGCAACCCATACCCGAGTGGCGCATACAAAAAGTAGAAAGAATTGTGCCGGGGGATATGAAACCTCCCGTAAAAGCCTATTTGTGGGCACTGCAAAATCCAAACATTTCGGCTGTAATTTCCAATCTTTGGGATGAACAATATGTGAATGAAAACCTTTCGGTAGCAGGTAAAAAGGTGGAATTGCAGGCGGGTTGATTTTATAAATTTAGCAGCCATTTCCATACCGGGATGACTTCAATCTTTTTGCCACTTATCTCCAATATCCGTTCGGTATCTCGTGTAATGATTAACAAATGAGCACACTCCAGTACTTCTGTAATTTTCAGTAATGCCTTCACCTCCCTATCAAAAGTGCCGGCGCTGTTGTCAAGATCATAACAAACCTGAATAGCCGTGGCGGGATCAGGAACATAGAAATCGACTTCAATTCCTTTGTTGTAAAAATAGACAGCATCAGTGCGTCCGTATTTACGCAACAGATTTATGGCCACCATATTTTCCAGCAAAGAAGTATTCCCATCCAGCAGAAAGAGGTTCAACAGGCCGTTGTCGGTAAAATAATATTTCGGAACCGTTTCCTTATCAACCAGTTTACCTGCAATATTCTGGATGGGATTAATAAGCCAGGCATCTTTGGCATATTCCATATAGTTAATAACTGTATTTGTGCCAACCTTTGCCCCGGTAGATGATACAATATTCGCTATCCGGGTAAACGACATAGGTTGTTTTACGCTTTCAGCCAGCTTCTTGAACAATATACGTAACGCAAAGGTATTTTCCACTGCATGACGGGCAGCAATATCTCCCAAAAAAATCTTTTGATAAACGCTTGTCAAATAATCCCTTTTCGATGAAAGCTCCGCACCTTCCGGAAATCCTCCAAAATAGAAATAGTCGTTAAACTTTCTCAGAACTTCGGCTTTGTTTTCTGTGGAGAAAAAGGAGTTTTTTGTTATAAGAATATCGTTTGCCGCCAAAAACTCTTTGAAATCGTAAGGATAAACATCGACGGGGATATAGCGTCCTCCCAGCGTTGACTGAATGTCCTGACTCAACATCCTGGCATTGCTCCCGGTTAGATACACCCGGTGTTTGGTGTCAGCCATCCGACGGGCAAATTTTTCCCAGCCTAAAATATTTTGTATCTCATCGAGAAAAAGAATAGGTTTCTTTCCATACATTTCCAAATGAACCTCTAACAAAAGGTTCAAATGCTCTGTTCCCATCCCTGTAAGGCGTTCATCCTCAAAATTAATATAGAGCATCTCATCCCACTGTGTCCCCCGGGTTATCAATTGTTGCATACGTTGATAAAGCAGATAGGATTTCCCTGCCCGCCGGATACCGGAAAAAACATAATTACCAAATTCCTCAAAAGTAAAATCCCGGGGAATTACATTGTATTTGGGAACTTCAGTCTGGTTATCGGCAATAACTGCTTTAAGTATATCCTTATTCATAAATTAATATTGTTCTGTTTACAACACAAAAATAATACATTTTTGTTCTATACTCAAAACAATAATCATGTAATTTCATTTTACAGACAAAACAATATCTCTATAACAGAACAGTTTTTCCGATGGAAGTCAAAGACGGGCCATCCGGGAAACTCCGCAGCCTGCATATTTACCGTAATACTTACCAACCTTTCTGGTCAGTTGTTTTTCATGCAGGTCAACCAGATGTGCTTAACGACGTGAAGATTGTATTCCTTCCGTTGTATTTTGCAGGTGCTTTTGCGCAGTTTGGAGTTGACGATAAAATGGAACGGATTAACGATTTAAATTCGTAACAGGAAGATGATTTTTCCAATCTTTGAGATGAACAACATGTGAATGAAAACCTTTCGGTAGTTGGCAAGAAGGTGGAATTGTTGCCGGGTTGATTTTTTTAAAACACAATTCGAAATCAGTCAACCATCACACACAAAACCGGTTTCATTTATATAGTTAATCCTTAGAATTCAATTGAATGGTTTTCAACAAAATAAAAAGTGGTAATGAACCGGAAATAAAAATAAATGAATAGTACCCACGTATAAAGTATTTTTCTTAGACAATTTTCCATTCCAACCACCCCCCACCTCTCCCGATTTCTTGCTATTTTTGCCGCACATAAAACAAAACGAATGATTAACGGCAAAAAAATAGTGGTGGTTCTCCCGGCATACAATGCTTCCAAAACAATTGAAAAAACATATAATGAAATTGATTTTTCAATTGTTGACGATGTTATTCTGGTGGACGACCTGAGCAAAGACGACACGGTGGAAGTGGGTAAAAAACTGGGGATTAAGCACATTATTATTCACGAAAAAAATACCGGTTACGGGGGAAACCAGAAGTCGTGTTACAACAAAGCGCTCGAGATTAGGGCCGATATTGTGGTAATGCTCCACCCCGACTACCAATACACACCCAAACTTATTCCGGCAATGACTCACCTCATTGCCAGCGGACTTTACCACGTGGTGCTGGGTTCACGTATTCTTGGCAAAGGTGCGCTGCAAGGCGGAATGCCGCTGGTAAAGTACATTGCCAACCGCGGACTTACCTTCGTTCAAAACATACTGATGAACGCCAAACTGTCGGAATACCACACCGGTTACAGGGCATTTTCACGTGAAGTTTTGGAATCGGTGAATTACGAAGCCAACTCTGATAATTTTGTTTTCGACAACCAGATGCTGGCACAGATATGGTATGCCGGTTATGACATTGCCGAAATCACCTGCCCCACCAAATATTTCGATGATGCATCGAGTATCAATTTCAAAAACAGTAGTATTTACGGAATTGGCGTTTTAAAAACCTCGCTGCAATACCGCCTTCAAAAGTGGAAACTGCTGAATCATAAAATATTTCAACCCAAGAAGTAATCATGAAACCTGAAAAATACATTCGGTTCAGTGTAATGATTTTGCCCTTTCTTTTTCTTTGGATTGGATTAAACTTCAACCTGGCCAAATTCGGTAACGACCCTAACTACGTTTACCTGGTAAATGCACTGGCCATTTGCGACGGCAAGGATGTTGGATACATTGACCACCCCGGCACAACAGTTATTCAGATTGGCGCAGCAACCATTGCGGTGCAACATCTTTTTTCAAACCCGGATAACGAACCGCTGGTTCAACATGTGCTAAAAGATTCACATACATTTGTTGTAGGAATTCGCAACGTTTTACTATTTCTGAATGCCATTGGTTTGTTTTTGTTAGGTTGGCTGGCCATAAAAAAAACCGGTTCGGTTTGGGTAGCGCTTTTGTTACAGGCCTTTACATTTATAACCACCAACACGCTCGACCATGCCTGGACTAAAATTTCGCCCGAGCCGTTTCTGTTTTTCCTGACCAGCATTTTCGTTATAACCATTTTATATTTTTATTATGAAAAAAACATCAACTCCTGGAAATATGTGATTGTGTTTGCCCTTTTAGCCGGCGCAGGACTGGCTACAAAAGCAACTTTTCTGCCCGTGGTCGTTTTCCCTTTTATTGTGCTTCCCACCCTGAAAAAGAAATTTATTTATCTGGCCGGAATTTTGCCGTCGTTCGTGCTTTTCACCATTCCCATTATTCCCGAATACAAAAACATGTACTTCTGGTTCAGGAACTTATCGAGCCACTCGGGCATTTACGGGCATGGCGAAAAAGGTTTTATTGATTTCAATACCTACTTCCCCAATATTCTGAAAATTATTGAAAACAACTTCATTTTTGCAGCGGTGTTATTCATCGGGGCGCTCATTGTTATTCCGGTTTTATTTCAATTTCTGAAAAAGAAAAAACCAATGAGCCGCGAAGCGCTGATTTTAACCGGACTCGTTATTTCCTCCGGACTGGGAATTTTAATGGTGGCCAAACATTACCATGCCAATCATTACCTGATTCCGGTACTTCAACTCACAGGAATTTCGGCTTTTTTTATTTTAAAAATTGCTCGGAAATCGAAACTTCCCAGAATGGCCAAAAAAATTGCCTTCCCGGTAGTTACGGTGGTATTGATTCTTTTTTTAGCCTGGAAACAGCCTCCAATTATTAAGTACATCAATGAAGGGTACGGCATCACCAACGAAGAGATGGAGGCTACCAACAGCATGCTGGAAAACAATTATCCCGGTTACACCCGCGTTTATTACTATCCCAATTCGCTCAATCCATATTCAGCAATCAACTTTGGCGATGTGTATTGCAAGCGGCAGTTTTTGCCTCAAATTAAAAAACTATATCCCAATGTGTTTTTTTATCACTCTTTTGAAAAGCGAATTAAAAACTGGAATGCCGAAATGAAACCAGCAGAGTTGGTTGAACTTTACGGAAACAAAATTTTACTCACCGGCGGTCCGCAAAATGAACAGGAAGCTGCTGAGATTTCAAGGAATGGATTTCCTCTGAAGAACATTTACAAAGGCCGCATTCAAACCATTTATGTGCTGGATACGTTGCGATTAAACCAGTTCAGTGAAGATATGGACAGCAACACCGACGAAATCTTTTACTGCGACATGGAACATGTTTCGTCCGATAATCAGTTTATTCTGGGAATAAATGGGGAAAAAGTCGGAAATGCCGGGTTACGAACACAGGAAAAATCACGCTCCGGAAATCACTCGGTAAAACTGAACGAATCGGTTGAATTTGCAATGGAATACCTGCTGACAGAAATGGAACCGGGTGCAGAATACGAAGTGGAAGTGTGGCGAAATGAGGAAAACACCAGCGGACGACTTGTTGTCTCCTCCTCCGATGCAAAACTGTTTTACAGGGCACAAACCGATTATTCGCGAACCGACGAAAACGGCTGGCAACTGCTACGGATTAATTTTACCGCTACGCCGGAAATGGAAGGTGAAACCCTGAAAGTTTACCTTTGGAACATGGATAAGCAGGTTGGGTACTTTGACGATTTGGTCATTCGGAAACGTGCAGACAGGATTGACTAAGTTGCCCTTTCAGGGCGTTTTCTACCTCATCCGTATTCAGGCATCCCAAGGCGTTGCCATTGGGTTGAATTAAGCCGGACTTTCAGCCCGGATTCGAAACAAAAAATGAATTACAAAAAGAACATTTTCGCAACACGCCCCGACGGGACAAATAATTTCAACCCAACGGCAACGCCTTGGTAAACAATGTCATATATTCAAAAAACGCCCTGGAATGGCAGCTTAATTTCAACTCTATTTAAACTTGATTTTGAACAACGCGAATCCCCACATCTTCAGCAATAAAATCCCGTGTTTAAACCGTGAAATATTGGTGTCGCCATAAACCCGCTCCTGGTAACGGATGGGCATGTCAATAATTTTCAGGTTGAGTTTAAAAGCCCCGAACAGCAAATCGAAATCGCCAAACGGATCAAAATTGCCAAAATAATGGCGGTTGGCCACCAGCTTCAGGTAATCTTTGCGGAACATTACCTTGGTTCCGCACAATGTGTCTTTAATGGGTTGTTCCAGCAACCAGCTAAAGGCCATACTGAAAAACTTGTTTCCCAGCGTGTTTAAAAACCGCATGGCATTTTTCTCCATGGGGTAAATGAGCCGGGTTCCGTTAATAAACCCGCCTTTGTTGTTGGCAATAGCGTTGTAAAATTTAGGTAATTGTTCGGGCGGAACGGTCAAATCGGCATCCAGAATCATTAGAATATCGCAGGTTGCAATTGCGTAACCGGCTCGCACCGCATCGCCTTTTCCTTTGCCGGGTTGTTGCAGAATTTTTATGTCGTGTGTATCCTTGTATTTCTGCTGAATTTCCTGAATTTTTTCCCAGGTATCGTCGGTGGAATTTCCTTCCACAAAAATAATTTCGATGTGTTTGCCGAAATCGGGCATCCTTAAAATCGCATTTTCGATGTTGCCGCTTTCATTGCGTGCCGGAATTAATACCGTTGTGGAATATTTTTTTGCAGCTTCCTCTTCATTTAATGGCACAATAGGCAGCGCAAAAGTGAAGTAATTTAGCGCAAACCAGTTAAACACAGGCAGTCTCGACAAGAACTTGTTCAGAAACTGCGATAGCAATGGCACATAAAAAGGAAACAGCATGGAAGCGTTTTGCTTGTAGGTTTCAAAACCAGATAAATACAGCAAGTTAGCCAAATCCTTCCGCGAAATCCAGCTCTGTTTGGGCCCTTTTTTCTTGATTCCTAAAAATTCGGCAAATTTGATAAACGGCTCCCAGAAAATATTGTAATACGTAACAATAATTTTGGTTTCGTTGTGGCAAACCTTGTGCAACTCCTCAAAAACCTGCTGAATATCTGGCAAATATCCAATCAGATTGGAAAGAATAACAACATCGTATTTTTTTTCCAGTTGAATATTTTCTGCCGGGCAACAAACAAATTCAATTTCGGGAAATTGGCTGCGGGCTTCCTCAATCATTTTTTCGCTAAAATCAATACCTGTTTTTTCTTTACCTTTAATTTTTCCGAGTAATTCGCCTGTTCCGCATCCTATTTCCAGCACCGACGATTCATCGTGCACAAAAAAATTCACATAGTTGGTAATCCTGTCCCAGTAATAGCTTTTGCTTTTGCGGTATTTGATGCGGGTGGCTGCAACCCGGTTGAAATAGTCTTTCAGTTGCTGTTTTTTTTCCTGGTAAATATCCATAGAAATTTTGGTTTAAACTTAGTGGGGAATGTTTGTGCGAAAATAGCTCACCCCCGAAACATATTTTGAATTTTTATCCATTCGAAATGGAAACTGGTTGGTTATATTTTCTGCTTCCTGTTCCCATTTTTCATCGTATTTTAATTCAAGAACTGTTTTCACATGTTCTTTGTGCACATGCAAAAAGTGGTTCCACGTTGAACGTAAATTGTAGTATTCCATCTCATTATCAACTGTTATTCTGAAACGCTTGTTTCTCGATTCAAAATAGCTTCTGTCGTAAGCATTCAACAGCACCGGGTGTGTTCCTGAAAGTTTTGCCAGCACATCATCGGCTAAATTAGCAGATGAAAAATAGTTTTTCCATAAACTGCCGTCAAAACCATTAGAAAACATTTCAAAATCAGGCAGTTTATACGACTTTTTCGTTCCTGTAAATCCTTTTTTAATTTTGAATTCTAGGATGGGATTTTCAATCTGGCCAAACATTTCACCATACCATCTGATGCGCACTTTCCAGCGGTGGCCAATTCCGAACAGATTATCCAAATAACAATCCATTCCCGGGGTATCGAAATAAATGTTGTTCACCCTGCGCGACGGGTAAGTCCGGTAAAAAAATGCACTGTTTTGTTTTACCATGTTTTCGGCCACCATTCGCGGAACTTTTTCGGCTACAAATTTACGTTCGTAACGCTGTGTTTTTAATTCGGTGTAGCCTTCCATTTTTTAAAATGAATTGTTATCGACAAATGAAACCCGGATATCAGAGCTTATTTCGTTCAAGCTGTTTTTAAATTGTTGCAGGTCGCCCGACTTTTTGGTTTCAATCCAGAATCCGGCTTCGATTACATCGGCAGTTTCATCGAACCGCACCAGTTTGGAGGCTTTAAACACTTGTTGCACCAGCCCGTCAATTTTTTCAAGTGTGGGTTTTGCACTGCCCGTTCCGCTAACGGTAAGATAAAGATTCTGTTTTCGTGTTTTCTTCGATGTTAAATGTCTGGCCCAAATTACAGCCAGCAAAATAATGGCTGCAACCACGGTTACTACACGCTGATTGGCTCCAAATCCCAGCCCCACACCAATGGTAAAAAACAGGTAGGCCAGTTCTTCCGGCTCTTTTATTGCTGAACGGAAACGCACAATGGACAAAGCGCCCACCAAACCCAGCGAAAGTGCCAGCGACGATTTCACAATAGAAATGATAAGCATGGTGGTAAATGCAATTAAAAAGAAATTAGCGGCAAACGCCCTCCGTCCCGAAAGGCTTTTGGCACATCTGCGGTAGGTCCATTCCAGAATAAACGACAAAATCAGAATAATAACTGCGTTAATTAAAAATTCCCAGATGGAAATTTGCGAATTTTCGGTAATTAAAAACCGCTGAAACAGGTTCCACTTATCCATGTTAAAAGTTTATGTTTATTGATATAATTTTAATGCTAAATTTTTCTCCCTGCCTTGAACCACTGCGCCGTTTACCGATATTTCCGAACCTATTTCAACCTGGTGAAGCGTGAGGTTTCCCTTCATGTCAATATTTTGGGCTGAAATGGTTGCCGGACCGTATTCTGGTTTTTTTACAAACGCTACAAAAGCATATACTGTTTTTCTTATTTCCGTATTATCCAATTCTAAATGCGATAAATCCTTTGCTGCCACGCCAATAGTAGCTTTGTCAATAGTACAGTTTTTTACGGTCAACTGTGAATTTTCTCCTCCGGAAATCGCTTTATCATTTATTTCAAACATCGTACAATCCGAAATTAACACCTGACTTCCCGAGAAGTCGATGGCATCGTTTCCAATATTACGAAATTTACTATTCAACACCTGCCCCGTGCAAAAGTCCGAATCAAATGCATCCGCAAATGTATTGATAAAGTGACAATTTTCAGCCAAAAAATCGGAGCGAACGGTATTCAGTGCATCATCGCAGTTCACATTCGCCTCGAATGTACAATAGTAAAAATTCACATCGGCCTCGTAAAAAGTTACCGCTGAAGGAGTTTGCCAACCTCCTCGATTAATGCTTCCCAACTGAAAAAAACGGGTATGTTTTAATTCGGAGCGTTTTGATGTTTGCAAAACATGAACGCCATGCGAACTTTTATCGCTGGAATAAAATTCAACGGGATTCCCTTCCTCACCTTCTGCCATCATGGCTGAAAACGAGAAAAATCCGGCACCGTTTATCAAATCGATTTGTGTTCCCGGTTTAAAAACCAGGGGCGTATGCGGAGGAATGTAAACATCCGAACTGAACACATATTCACCATCAAAAATCAGCGAATCGTTATGCCAGGGTAAATTTTCATTCACTGCCTGTTGAATCAGCATCTGCCGGGTGCTGGCACCATCGTCAAAAGCCCAGTGTTTAACTTCAGTTTCAAAAACCGCATCGTTTGTTTTGAAAAGTATCCGGTAAGGTTCACCCTGAATGGTTACCGATGTTTTCCCCGGATTCAATCCATCGTAGGGGGGCAAAACTACATTGGGCGAAAAACTTTGTGGCAGGTTGTCGGTAATCAAAGCGCCGGTTAACGAAACCTCCCCACCATGGTAATTGAGCAACTGCAGTTGGCCATTGGCTTTATTAAAATATGCATGAACCAGCAGCGAAGTCAGGTTTGAATTAAATTCTGTAGTAAATTGTTTTTTAAACTTTTCGCGATTCACCTTCAAAAAAGCTGCTTCCAATTTTGGAATATTGGCTTCAATGGCGTCCATATTTTCCCGGATAACCTGTCCCTGTTCTTTCAAAAAGTTGAAATTGAACCGGTAGTAAGGAAATTCCTGCCGGATAATGGAGGCAAGTGAATCACTTTCAGTATGATATAGTGAAATCAAACGGGTAATATAATTTTCATCGGAATACTTTTTCAGGTATTTGACATATTTGCGGTTAAAAAGCGAGTCGGTAAAAACCTGGTAAAGCAACAATTCTTCTTTATTGAACCCTGCTATTTTAGTCGGATCGAGCAGCGAAGTCACCGGCTCATCAATGCGTTTGAAAATACCGCCTTCAATAAAACCGTCAAATGCGATGGGTTCCAGCAGGCAGGTAACCGGATTAAAATAAAACCGTTGGTTATGCCAGGTAAATCCATGATAAGCCTGCGTAATATCCATGAGCGCATAATACCGGGCCAGTTTGTCGATATCAAAAATGGATGAGACCGGAACCGACCAGTTTTTGTATTGTAACAGCAGTTTCTGGGCTTCCACGGTCTGTCTGTTTTTCAGGGAGTCAGAAGTAGTCGAACTTTCTTTAAATGGGGTAATTTTTGCGGCGCCAAAATAATCCACATCCCAAAGTTTCTCGGTCTGATTGAATTCCATAATGCGGTTCCAAAACAGGGTTTCGTCAAAACGCACAATGGGACCTTCGCGGCGATTGCGGCTTTCCACCAGGTGTTTTTCGAAATGCTCTTCCCAGGCATAAATCCCGCGCGACTGGTTGTTGATATACAAGGGTACAAATCCGTAGCGCGTGGTTAATATGTCTTCCCGGTCAAAAATCTGATGGGCCAGCCATTCGTGTAAAAAATTGCGGGTTGCCGGGTCCTGCACCGAAAAAGTGCGAACGTGGTTCCATGCAAAATCTTTTTTTAATTTTATCCTGAACGACCATTTATCGCCCTGAATGTGATCCGTCAAATCACCCTTCAACCTGATTCCGCCGTTAAAAAATTCATTTCCGTCGAAAATAACTGCCCCGGTGTAGTCAGCGTCTTCATTGACCAGTACACCTTTATCAAAAGCCTCAATTCGTTTTGCATTAAAAAAACTGAGGTGCTCTGGTTCGGCATAAATGTGCAAAGCATTAAGCGGGTCAAATTCAGGATAAACTTTTTTATTGCGATGAACAATCTGAATATCATCAAAATAAACAGTATCCAGACTGGGATTCCAAACGTAAATTTTAACAGTTCCTGAATAAAAGTCAGGAGGGGTATAAATTTCCATAAAAACTTTTTGCCATTCGTTATCAGATTCTTCTGCAATTTTTTTAGAAGCGTGATAAAAAGCACTGCCTCCGTCAATTACAATTGTTCCATTGTCGCCGGATGATTTTCGCCAGGCAGTTACCTGAATATACTCATCCGGGCCCACTTCAAGTTCCGTGGTAAAACCATAAGGTTTTCCAGGCCTTAATTTAAGTGAAAAATCACCGTTATAAGATGTTTCCGTTGAACGGGCATCAACATTTCCAAAACCAAGTGAAGCGTTTGAAGATTCACGAAAAGAGTAGTTCGAATCATTTATTTCTTCAGCACTGCATCGAAAAACCTTTTCAAATCCTTCATCCTGAATAAAGGTATTGTTTACAGGAGTACAACCAGACCAAATAATTATAATGAATAGCTGCGCAAATATGATTTTATAAAAACCAAACATCCCAAATTTTATTCCTCAAAAAGAATTATATCTTTAATAATCACCAGCAAAATTAACAATTCAGGCAGAAACTTTATAGTTTTGCATTACATCTTTTTTTAAAAATGAAAAATATAATAAAACATTTTTCCATCCTGTTTTTTATTCTGTGTATTCAATTAAATACACTTGCTCAGGAAAATAAAAATTATGGCACTTCAGAAAAAGATTTTGCTCATTCCCTCACAAAATTCAAGGAGCATTTTTATATAGTTGGAACTACGAGGAAAACAAACACAAGTCCAACAGATTATTATGTTCTACAATTAAATGAAAACGGCGGTCTGAGGAATGAATTTATATTTGGTGAAATTCATAGTGACAATGGCAATGATATTATAGTGGATGATGACGGAATTTTTGTTCTGGGTAAAACCTGGACGGGTGGGTACCCCAACAATGACATGTTACTTTCAAAACTCGATTTTAATGGAAACCGGCTTTGGAAAAAATATTACGGCGGAGAAAGAAACGATTTGGGGCACAAATTTATTAAAACACGCAATGGCGATTTTGTTTTGGTTGGATTTAACCGGACGGTTGACGACTTTGGCGATGTGTATATTGTGCGAACCGACAAAAATGGTGAAATCATTTGGGAAAACCATTTCGGAGAACGTTACATCGATCACGGTTTCAGCGTAGTGGAAAATGAAGCCGGAGAATTGGTCATTGCCGGAACAAAGGGAGGATTTTACAATCCCACCAGCACCGATTACCTGAACCCCGATGCAGAGATTTACATTATAAAAACCGATGCCCAGGGTCAGGAAATCTGGCAGAAAACTTACGGTGGAACAAGCCACGACTGGGCTAAAGATATTATTCAGGCTCCCGGTGGCGGTTATTTTGTGTGTGGTTCAACGCAAAGTGAAGGCACCGGAAGTTTTGATATGTTTTTGATGAAAATTGATGAAGACGGCAATCAGTTGTGGCTTAAAACTTACGGAGGCCAGGATTGGGAATATGGCGAAACCGTTCAAAAAAGTGAAGACAACCATTTATATTTACTGGCCACCAGCGCAAGTTATTCAGGTAATTACAAACCCGAGCACCTGCTTATAAAAACCGATTTGGAGGGTGAAATTATCTGGTCGAATATTTTTGGCAGTGAAAATTCCGATTACAGCTCGGCATTGGTTTGTACGGCTGATTCAGGCTGCGCTTTTACAGGTTGGAGTAATCCCGGCACCATTGGCAAGGAAGACATTGTGTTTTACAAAATCTCAAAAAACGGAGAAGCACAGATTCTGTCCTGTTTTAACCCTGTAAATGATTCCATTGAACAAATTCAGATTTTTCCAAACCCGGCAAAGGACAGTTTTTCGGTTATTATTGAAACCAAAGTTAGTTCTGGTTTTGAACTGAAACTTTTTGATTTAAATGGAAAAATGGTTTATGAAAACACGATTGAGCCCAATGTCCTGAAAAGATTTTCAGGGAATTTACCGCCAGGCGCTTACATTCTGCAAATTCAAAACAACCGGTTTAAATACAGCAGTAAACTGGTTTTTCAGTAAAGCCCCCGAACCTGCATGGTTGAATCTAAATCGTGGAATTTCCAGCCAAGCCATCCTGTTTGCGGAACATGTTTAAATTCAATAAACCAGTCGCGATCTGAATTTTCACGCTCTACAGGATCCTGATATTTACTGCGGTTCAGCCCAGTTCCCATAAAAGTGATACCATCTTCGTTGGTAATATCGATGCGTTTTGATCCCATGTCGCCCATTATGAGGATCACTTCCACGCCGCGTTTTTCCACTTCAACCAAGCGCGGATAAATGTCGTTTAAAAATGTCGCACCATGGTCTGAGCAGGTGAAACTGAAATATTTCAGATTGCTTTGCGCATAGTCGTAATGATAAGGAAGTCCCGGAACATTTTCCCAAAGACAATGGTGCACTAAAAATATGAGATGTGAAGAATTTTGAATGGTATCGCACAACGTTGTAATAATGCGGTACTGGTCGTTTAACTGCTCGCAATCGTAAGGTGTTAAGGTGGTGTTCAGCACCATGTAGGAAATACCTTTGTAGTGGCTCGTATAATACGTTTTTCTGCCGGTAAGTTCTTCCAGCCAGTTCCAGTTGCCGTTGCGGGCGTCGTGGTTTCCCATGGCCCAGTGCGTGTTTGGATGCTGCAAATTAAAGAGGCTGTGAATATATTCGAGTGTTGAATATTCCAGCAACGCTTCTGAACACACATCCCCGCCCAACCAGATTCCGTCGTATTCCGAAAAATCCATTTTTTCCAATCGTTCATCCACTTTGTCGCCCGCGGTGTGCCACTGGTAAGTATGCCCTTCAAAAAAATATTTTACGGTGTCGGGCTGACCGAAAATACTTTTTGTAAAAAGAAATAAGACAAACAGTAAAATGTACCTCGATTTTATCGTTTTCATTTTCAGCCTAATTTTTCCCAGTTCATTCACTTTCAATTTTTGCTTGCAAAGTTCGGATAAAAAAGTGCTTCCGCCCCCTGTTCCAGACATAAACTTTAATTTGGGCCGACTGTGGCAATTCAGCAGCAAACCGGGTGTTGAATGCTGTCGTCTCCCAACCTGAATCCTCGTTTCGCCACTCTAACGGAAACGCATTGTAGTGGAGTACTTCGGTACCGTTCTCCACCGAAAAAACCAGCAAAACATCCTTCCCGTCCATTTTTTCCTCACTTTTAAACTGTATCGATAATTCAGCATCAAAAATATCCTTTTGTTGCAATTCATTCAAATAAATAACAATAGTTGCACTGTATTCCTCACCTTTTCCAATTTCCAAAACTTTTGAACCATCCTCTTTTGCAGGAATTTCCAGTTCCCGAATCAAGGTTTCTGTGCTCTCCCGGTCGCCGCTAAGCTTTTCCTTCCTGTAAATATGAATTTCATAATTGTAGCCACCCAGCACCGTAATTTTTTCTTTTGGCAGAAAGGTTTTTATTTTTTGCAGCCAGGGGTCATTTTCCACAGTTTCGTAAAATACTCCGCCTTCGTTTGGCCCGAAATGGGCATCCCAGATTAAAATATCGCCAAACTCCAGCGAGTTGGACGGCTGAATTTTATCGCCGAAAAACCAGCCACTTGTTCCGGAATCGTAAGGATTCAGCCCAAGTTGAAATGCAAAGTCAGGATTAAAATAAAAAATTCGTCCTTCAGTCTTTTCATTTTTCAGAAAAGCAGCGCTTTTAACAATCAGTTTATCCACTGCACTTGCTTTCAAAGGCAAACTGTTCTGCCTGAAAAACAAATAAACCTGTGCCACCGAAATGATACCCAGCAAAACAACCAGAACATGTTGTTTTTTAATTTTTTCTGCCAAAAACTGAATTCCCTTTGTTCCGGTAAGCGCTGCCAGCGGAATAACTGCGCCAATTACCCGAATGAGGCCCAGTGAGCCTCCCATCCCCTGCCACCACACAAAGCTGTGCGCGGCAAAATAGCCGGTCCAGCTACCTGCAACGATGATAAACAGAATGAGGTTATCGCTTTTCCACGAAAACTTCCGAAAAATTTCAACCATCCAGTAAATTAATCCTACGAGACTTAAAATAACCAGGGGCAATCCAAAAATCTGATTGCGCATATTCACAAAATGGAGCAACTCCCCATTCCCGTAAACACTGCTACCTGTCGGATAGGGAAACCGGTTTATCAACCACAAAAAATCGTTAAAAACAAAATAGCCAATCACCGAATAAAACAGCGTTCCGATTGCAAGAAGAGGAATAGTTACCCACTTGTTTTTTAATGCAAAAGTAACCGCAAAAACCGGAAAAAGAATAATTCCTTCGGAACGGACAAACGGTATAAAAGACAACAAAAGGGCTGTAAAAACAAATTTATTTTTCATGAACAGGTACACCGAAACAACCAGTACAAAACTGAACAGGATTTCGGTGAGTGTTGAAAGCATGAGCATAAAATATACCGGCGCAAAAGCAGTTAAAACCACTGCGACCAGGGCCCCTTTCGGAAAAATAGATTTTGATATTTTGAACGTGAAAATGAGTGTAAAAACAGCGGTTAAAAGATTAAAAAGCTGGGCACCCTTAAATCCCAAAAAAGTGAACGGGGCCAGTAAAGTTGTAAATACCGGTTTTCCCCAAAGGTGAAGAAACAGATGCGGGTATTCGAAGGCATACCGGGCCATGTGAAAATGGGTGATGTTGTCGGTGCCTTCGTAAACCACTTCATTTTTCCATAAAAAGTATATTTGAAGAATTACCAATGCAATCAGAAAGGCTGCAAGTCCTGTGCTCTGAACAAACAATAATTTTTTTTCAGGTAGCTTCACCGTTTCGTTTCTCAATTTAGTTTCGTTTATTTAAACTCCGCTCAAAGATAAAACAGAATTGGAATTACTAAGGTATTTTATTTCTTTAGCCGAGGATTTCGGTTGATTATAATTTTTATTTTTACAGAAAAATCGGTAATCGCGTGCGACATTTTAACTTCTACGGCTTTTTTACTTTATACGGAATTCTTTTCCTGGTAATCATTTATAAAGTTTTTTATGTGCCGGTTACCACCGACGAAGTACCCACAGTTTTCTTTTATTCCACGTTCAGTATTTGGGATATTATGATGTTTCCGGATAACTGGCCAAACAATCATATTCTGAATACCATACTAGCCAAGGGTTGTATTACACTTTTCGGCAAAGAACCATGGTCAATCAGAATGCCTAATTTTTTAATGTTTTTAATATATGCTTTTGGTGTTTTTAAAATTTTAAAACTGACCATAAAACAAAACTCCTGGTTCTTTTTGCCGGCTTCTTTACTCTTTGTAAATCCATACCTGCTCGACTTTTTCGGATTGTGCAGAGGTTATGGCATTTCCAGCACATTTGTAATTATCTCCGTTGGATTTTTAATGTCCGGTTTTTCACAAAAAAAATCAACACACATCTGGATTGCTGTAATTTCAGCAATTTTGGCTTCTTACGCCAATTTTACCGTTTTGGTTTATTGGGTGGCGGTAACAATAATGGCCTGGTTTTACTTTTTCCTGGAATACAGGAGAAATTTAAAAAAACTGTTATTCCCTGTTTTCATCTCAGGCATAATTTCATTGATTTTTTTGGCAATAATTATGGTGCCGATTCAAAAATTGCACAGCACAAATGAATTTCAGTACTGGACATCGAAAGGATTTTATCAGGATACCGTAAAATCCCTGGTTCATTTCTGGCGCTACGATGCTGAAATACTCTACAAAATAAACAGCAATTTTTATGTGGGTATAATAAGTTTGGTTATTCTAACCAATCTGTTCTACCTTTTATTCAAACTCAAAAAAACAAGATTTTCTGTTCAGGTTTTTTACCGGCCCGAATTTGTGGCAACCACTATTTTACTGCTTACCATTATGGTTAACATTTCTCAGACAACAATTCTGGGAACTCCCAATCTTTTTGGAAGAACAGCCCTTTTCTTTTTGCCCTTGCTGGCTGTGGTTTTTACTACGGCAATCGGATTGATTCCTCTTTTTAAACCAGGGTGGTTATTCAAGTCAGTTGCCTTTTTTTTGGGAATTATTTTACTTGCCAATTTTGCAAACCGTGTTAATCTGAAAAGTGTAAAAGAGTGGAATTACGACCAAAACACGCTACAGGTAACAGAATACCTGAAGGAAAAATACAACGGCAAACCGGTTTCGTTAAAAACCAACTGGATATTTCATCCGTCGTTCTATTTTTACTACGATTCAGGAAAAATTCCTTGGATAGAATTGTATGACTACGATTACAATCCGGACATTAATACCCGTGCCGAATATTATTACATCTTCGCTGAAAATTACGAATTTCTGGAACCACGATTTGAAGTGGAATATAAATTCAGCGAAGACAGATGGTTGTTGAAACAAAGAAAATACTGAGAGTAATGTTTACCTGTATTTCAGTAACTTTTTACGTCAACTGTAATTTTTTCTACAAGCACATTTTTTCGATCCTTGTTCCAGATATAAATCAAAAACTGGGTTGATTCCGGGACATCGGAGGGAATTTCAATATTGAGATGCAATTGTTCCCATTTAACTCCGTCAGAAATCAAATCGGTTTTTTTATAGTGCAGGTTTTCTCCACCGGATTCTGCAGAAAATACAAATAAAACTTCTCCTTTCTCTATGGGTTGAAGCGCTTTAAAATGAAGCGTTCCAGTTATTTCATAAAATTCCTGCCGGATTACAACTTCGGGAGAAAAACGAACGGAAGGACTGTAATCCTGGCTGCTGTCGAGTTCCCAGACTTTCATCCCATCAATATCTTTTACTCTTCTGTCTATATATTTTTCAAAACTAAGCACACTTCTGTAATGGTCTGAAATTTCTTCGGAATCTTCTTTATTTTCAACTTTTTTGAAAATGTGCACACTGTAATCGTTTTGGGTTGAATCAGTGACTAATTCAGGCGATTTAAACGACATAATCCTTTTCAAATACGGATCGCCTTCCAAATTTGCCAGTTGCAATCCTCCCTCATCCGGGCTATTCCACGAATCCCAAACCAGAATGTCACCCCAGTTCATATTGCCGGATGGCTGCTGCGAACCAGAAAACAATTTTTCAGCCGCGGGTTTTTTATCCGGATCAAGCTCAAGAAAATGAGCCAGTAACGGATTAAAATAAATCAGTTTGCTATCCGGTTCGTTATAACGGAGATATGCGGCACTTTTTTTCATAAGCTGTTCTTCCTGAGTAGCTTTCATTAACAAATTGTTTTGTGCAAACAACTGAATAACCTGAAACAACGCAAACACAGAAAAAAGGATAATCGCTAAATTTTTGTTTTTCAAGGTTTTTGCAAGTACATCAAAAATTTTCATGCCCGTAATTGCAAACAATGGAATGACTGCACCTGTGGCAGTTTCAAATCCAGGATTGACTGAACTTTCTCTGAAAAAGAAAGTAAAAACAAAAAAGATAAGCCCACTTCCGGCAATAAGTATAAAATGATTGAAATTCTGATTTCGCATCGAACCTTTTTTGAAAAATTCATATCCCAGGTAAATCAGGCCCGCAACCGCCAAAATGGTTAAAGGAATTCCTATAACTGACAGTATGTTTTGTGCAGGATGCAGAAAATTCCGGCTTCCCTCAAAGTTTTCGTTTATACTTTGCAAAAACCACAGGAAATTGCCAAACACAATAAATCCTGCAACAGAATACAAAACAGTTCCGGTTAACAGAAAAGGGATGAAACGAAACGCCCGGTTCAAAATAAACACAAATGCAAAAACAAGGAGTATTAGAAATCCTTGTGGTAAAACAAAAGGGATAAACGAAATGACCAATGCCGAGAAAAGAAATCGTTTTAATATGAAAAGATAAATAGCCGAAACCAGCAAAAAACCAAACAAAATAACAGGGAGGCAACTTGCAGAAAGCTGAAAAAATACCGGCGAGAAAGCAATGAGAATAAGTGTAAATAGCTCACTACCGGGAAACAGTTTGTTCACAATCCGGGCAGAAAGCAGCAACGTTAAAACGGCAAGCAGCAAATTAAACGCTTTTGCAACTAAGTATCCAAACTGCGAAAACAGGGCTAAAAGAAGGGTGTAAAACGGATTGTTGCCAAGAAACAGTTCCGGATGTTCAAACGAAAATTTTGCATTCCGGTATTGAAAAATATTTTCCAAACCTCCATATCCATAAGTACTTTCACTGAACAGGAGAAAAAAAACCTGAATTAAAATGAAAAATGTAAAAAAAAGATACAGCCTGGTTTCTTTTTCAGGTGGGAACATGGCTCTATTTCTGAAAAATATTATACTTCAATACACACCATAATGCCCGAAAACCGTCGCGCCAGCCGATTTTCTTTCCTTCTTCGTATGTGCGGCCATAGTAGGAAATGCCTACTTCGTAAATTCGAACGCCCGGCACCCGTGCCACTTTTGCAGTCACTTCGGGTTCAAAACCGAACCGTTTTTCTTTCAAATCGAGGCTTTTAATAATTTCTGAACGAAACAGTTTGTAGCAGGTTTCCATGTCGGTGAGGTTCAGGTCGGTAAACATATTTGAAAAAAACGTGAGAAACTTGTTCCCGATGGAATGCCAGAAAAACAAAATACGGTGCGGATTTCCACCCATAAACCGCGAACCGTAAACCACATCGGCATTCCCTTCGGCAATTGGTTTCAGCAAAAGGTTATACTCGCGCGGGTCGTATTCCAAATCAGCATCCTGGATGATAATGCAATTGCCGGTAGCCTCTGCAATTCCCCTGTGCAGCGCTGCGCCTTTGCCCATATTTTGCGGTTGAAGGAAAAGCTTCATGTTTGTTACCGGATGATTTTCAATATAATTTTCTATAACCTGCACCGAATTATCGGTTGAGGCGTCGTTTACAATAATTATTTCCTTACTGAACCCGTATTGAAGTTCTGCCGCCAAAACACGATCGAGAATGGCCTGAATTGTTTTTTCTTCGTTAAAAACAGGAATTACAATGGATAAAATCATCGGCTTTTATAAATTTCGATTAGCAATAATTCATTCGAGATGCCCCCAAAAGTAATGAAGAAATTGGAAAAATCAACGGAAAGATTCAGATGAACTATTTCGGTTATTAACCGCAGATAGTTATTTTTATCGTTTCAAAAAATGACGAAATCAACTGTGTCTATTAAAATCTGGTGAATGAAAAAAAATGTATCTGCGTTAACATCTTCCCTGATTGTGTCAGCACTGATTTTGTTTTTTCTGTTTAAACCGGCATTCCAAACACCTGACAGCGTGCTGTTTTCAAAACATGAAGACGGATTAAAAAACTATTTCAACTTTTCGTATTACCTGAAATATGACGGCGGCATCCGGCACGACGGCATAAATTATCCTTACGGCGATCACCTGCAATACATTAATTCGCATCCGCTTTATGTGCAGATTGTAAAATTTGTGGATGCCAAAATTTACCCGGTTTCCAGCTACGGGGTTTTTATTCTGAACCTGACGATGGTCATTTCATTGCTCCTGGCCATTCCATTTTTATTCCTGATTTTACGAAAATTTGCCTTGCCTCGGTGGTATGCTGCGCTGATGGCGGTAACTCTGTTGTTCCTTTCGCCCCAGTTTTTAAGAATTCATGGCCACTTTGAAATGGTTTATGCCTTTTTTATTCCCATGTACTGGTACTTTCTCATCCGTTGGCGCGAAGGGAAAAAACGCTGGCTTTGGTCGGTTTTGCTTGTTGCCGGAGGTTTGGTTGGCGGATTTACCAGCGCTTATTACGCTTCGTTTTATGCCATATTGTTGTTGGGCGTTTTGTTTGTTGAATTGTGGAACCAAAGAAAAAACCTGAAAAATTACTGGAAAACCGGACTCAGTTTATTCATCCTGGCCATTTTCCCGCTTTTGGTTGTAAAAGGAGTTGTTTCTGCAACCGACTGGGTTTCCGACCGGCCAAACAATCCGTATGGTTTCGATGTGTATCATGCTGAATTTTTAAGCGTATTTTTACCTCTTGTTTCACCCTTGAAAATGCTCATAGGAAATGTGGTGGACATGGATTTTGAATGGGAAGGCAGGGCTTATGTGGGATTACCAGCCACTTTGCTGGCGGTTTCTGTTTTCATTACCGCCTGGTTCAACCTTTTTTCAAATAAGAAAGTCCGGTTCAGAATGTACAGGCCTTCCAAACAAATGGAAGTTTATTTTTATGCCGCCATCCTCATTCTTCTTTTTTCCATGTGCATTCCTTTTAAGTACGGTTTCGGATTCCTGCTGGAAATCATTCCGCCTGTAAAACAATTCAGGGCTTTGGGACGGTTTGCATTTATTTTTTATTATGTATTTACTGTTTACGCTGCGTGGTTTATTTACAGACTTTTCCGGTTTCTGAAGCAGAAAAAACAGCCGCTCCCGGCAACGCTCATTCTCATTTTTGCCCTTTCGTACTGGGCAATTGATGCCGGTACAAACACCCGCTTGAGCACAAACGGGATTTTTAATACAAACGACCGGCTGGAAGTTTCGAACGAAAAATACCTGACTCGTTTTAAGGAAGCAGGAGTAAATCCGGAAGAATTCCAGGCCATCTTGTTTCTGCCATTTTCCAGTACCTGCGGCGACAAACTTTTATTTGAGAACGGCATGGAAGCTTTCGGTTATGCCATGCAATGCGCTCACCATACTGGTTTGCCGTTGGTTCAAAGTTTTTCGCCAAGATTGTCCTTCACCCAGGCATTAAGCAGCATTCAACTGCTGGCAAACCCGGCCATTCAAAAAACCAGACTGGATGACATGAATGAAAAACCGCTTTTACTGGTCAGTTCAAACGAGAAAATGAACGAACAGGAACGCTGGTTGTTTTCCAATGCGGAAGTTTTCTGGCAAAATGAAGAAATTACTCTGTCAAAAATTCAACTTGATGTTTTTCATGAAAGCCATGAAAACTGGCTGAAAAAGACAGAATCCATCATACCCAATCTCAACCAACACGAAACTATTTATACCGATACCGAAATAAGTTCTGTAGTATATCTCAATTTTGATGAACAGAAAGAACAGCTAACATTTAGCGGCGAGGGTGCATTTTTTATGAAAAGAGGGAAAGCCGAACTTTTGAACCAAATCATTCCGCACAACTTTTTACCTGGGGAATATGAACTTTCCTTTTGGTTGTATTTAGATACACGGCGGTACAACATGCCACGAGCCATTTTAACAGTTACTGATGGAACAGGAAAAACAATTCATGAAAAACAACTCAACACCCGCAGCGTAAACGATGTTTATCAGCAATGGATTCGAGTAAGCGAAACGATTGAATTGCAACCGGAGTATCAAATTTCGTTGAACATCAGAAGACATTTTGTTACGGTGGATGATATTTTGTTAAAACCACTGCATTCGAATGTTTACATCAAAAAACCGGGTGGGTTAAGTCTTTTTAATAACTTTCCAATTGGTGAATAAAAAAAATCAATCAATAACCCGAAACAGTGGTTTCCATTGATTTTAAGTCCAGTTCTTCCTGTCCCTTGTTCCAGATATAAACTCTGAGTTTCGCCGTTTGAGGTAAATCAACTGAAAAATGTTGTTTAAGGGCAACCGTTTTCCAGTGTAATTCTTCCGGTTTCCATTCCAATGGAAAAACGTTGTAAAACAAAACCTCGTTTTCATTTTCTACTGACATAACCAAAACAACTTCCCTGTCAGCAAAATCAGACCATCCTCTGTATTCCAGTTTAACTTCTGCTAAAAACTGGTTCTTATCCTGAATTCTTTCAAGCGGAATAACTGCCTGTGGACCATACTCATCCACTTTGCCGATGTTGATAAAAAATACTGTATGCCCCGGATATAACTTTCTAAAAAAAGGCGAATGAAATCCCATTTTTTGCGAAACAGAAACTGAATCATTTTGATGAATGGCAACTTCCTCTCCCTGGCCCTTAGATTTTATCAAATAATTTGATGAAAGCGATCTTTCTCTTGAATCCGGATTTAAAAACTCACTCGAAATCTGATTCATTCCCCGTTGTTTTATTTCATAAACTGTATCTACAGGAAATCCCATAAACAGAATATATCTGAATTTATCTTCGCCGGTGTAAATCCACGTTTCCGGTTTTTCCATAACTCCATAAAGTTGTTCCCATGAAGTTATATTCCGCACAGAATCTTTCGCATTAAAAAACAGCTCATATTCTTCCAAATCAAAATTATAAAGCTGTTTTTTATCGGGTTCATGAGCTTCAAAAATTTCCAGCGCCTGCGAATGTCCCTGGTAAGTAAACAGAAACGGAATAACCTGTGTATTCAAAAACAGGTTAAACACAGCGGTTACCACAATAGAAGAAAGCATCAACCGGTTCCAGCGATTTCGGTCGATTGCGATATACAGACCCGACAAAACCACTATTCCGGACAAAAACAAAACCGGAACAAAAAAATCCGAAACCAGAATATAATAGCCCGAAATAAAGAGTAAAACACAAATTAAAAGCAGCATAAAAATCTGGCCGTAAATCAAACGGTTTGTTAAAAACGATGGCCAAAGCAAATAATACTTCATTCTTCCTGCGGCTACAACCGAAAGCAACGGAACAAACATCATCAGGTAATTGGGCGCTTTACCACGGGCAATGCTGTAAACCACAAATAAAATTAACATACTTCCAAAAATGGAAATACCCATTTTGCTGGGTTTTGGCGCATAAAACCAACTGATGATTTCACCCCCAAGTGCCGAAAGGAAAATGATGGTCCAGGGCAAAAACGCCCAAAGCAGGTTATACAGGTAAAAAAACGGATCGGTGCTGGAGCCGGCTACTTTGCCGGTCACCCGTCCCAAATTGTTATCGATAAAATAAAAACGGAGCCCTTCGGCGCCAAAGCTTTGCCACAAGTGGTAAAGCGTTGGTGAAATGATGATTAAAACCAGCAAAATCCCCAAAATCCATTTGGGATGGAAAAGCTGGCGAAAATCCTTTTTCAACAACAAAAAAATGAGCACAAAAAAGAAGGGCAAAACCGCGCCAACCGGGCCTTTGGTTAACATAGCCAGGCCAATTCCTGTAAAGCCGAAAATAAAACTTAACCAATTCTTATTTTCCAAATATTCGGCTAACTGCCAAATGGCTAAAGTAACTGCTGCCTGTAAAACCGTGTCGGTATGAAAATCAAAAAAATAGAGAAAAAACATTTGTGAAGTTCCGGCAAGCAGCGCGGCCAGTTTTCCTGAAAGTTCATTGTAAATCAGCCGAGCCAGCCTGTAAGTAAAATAAATGCTGCTAATACCAAAAAGAAACGGGAACAGTTTGAACGCCCAGTTCTGGTTTCCAAACAATTGAATTCCCAAACTCGCCAGCCAGAAAAACAGGTGCGGTTTCTGGTCGTAGGGTTCGCCGTTGATTTTCAGGTTCAGCCAGTCGCCCGACTCCACCATTTGCCGTGAGATGGCGGCATACAAACCCGAGTCGCCGGTTAAGTCAATAAACAACCCGGAAATCCAGGCCAGGATGACCAGTAAAAATGCTATGGTCCAAAAAGTATATAATAAAATCCGATTCAACCGTTATTTCTTTTAAAAGGGCAAAATAAAGGGATTTAAGCATTAATCATTAAATTTGCTCCTATAAAAAAATGAGTTATGCCAACAATTTCTATGTTTTATGGTATTATCATCAGGATGTATTATGCACCAAAAGAACATAATCCACCACATATTCATGTTTATTATAAAGATGAAAAGGCGTCAATTAATATTGAAAATGGAGAAATATTATATGGCATATTTCCTTCGAAACAACTCCGCCTGATTCAGGCATGGTTAGAAATTCATAAAGAGGAACTTTTTGCTGACTGGCAACTTTGTCAAAATGGTGAAAAACCTTTTAAAATAGAACCGTTAAAATAGTAGTTTATGAAAATTGAATTAAGGGATGTAAAACCTTCCTCAGAATATACTCTCTTATTGGTATTCAATAATGGAGAAACGCGAAAACTTGATATGAAACCTTATTTGGAACTTGAATTATACAGAGAACTGAAGAATAAAAAAATATTTAATACAGTTAAAAAAAGTTTTGACACCATTCAGTGGGATAATGAAGCGGATTTTGATCCGGATATACTTTATGAAAAAAGCACTCCGTATATAACCAAATAATCTACAACCATGAAAATAGCCATATTTCCAGGGTCTTTCGATCCGTTTACCATAGGTCACGAATCCATCCTTCGGCGCGCCATTCCCATGTTCGATAAAATAATTGTGATGATTGGGTTCAATGCCAATAAAAAATCATTTTTCTCGCTTGAAAAACGTTTAAAATGGATCAACCAGGTTTTCAAGCATGACGAAAAAGTAGAGGTTCGCGTACATGAAGGTCTGACTGTGGATTTTTGCAAAGAAGTTGGCGCCCGGTACATTTTAAGGGGATTGCGTACTTCGGCCGATTTTGAATACGAGCGGGCCATTGCACAAGTGAATAAAAAAATGCACCCGGAAATTGAAACGGTATTTCTGCTCACTTTGCCGGAACATACCCCAATTAATGCTACCATCATTCGCGATATTGTTTTCCACGGTGGCGACGCCAGCATGTTCCTTCCCAAAGGACTCGATATGAGTGAATTTAAATCTGAATAAAACGAATAAATTCTGCATGGTAAAACTGGTTCTTTCGGCTTTTTTCATATTAATTTTTTCCGGGTTTTCGGTTGCCACCAAAATTGAAGGCAAAAACAAGGAATATGCCGGCAAAAAGCTTGATTTCTTTCGGTTTTCAGACCCGGTAACTCAGAAAAAAATTCATGTTTTCTCGCTCGAGGCAGACAGGGAGGGAAATTTTTCTGCCGATGTAAAAGTGAATCAAACCACATTTGTCTTCAGTGACTTTGGTATTTACCGCGGCATGATTTTTCTGGAGCCCGAAAAAACCGTTGAACTGTTATTGCCACCGTTTCGTGAAAAATCTTTTGCCGACAGTAAAAATCCCTATTTTAAACCGGTGGAGTTTTGGTTTGCAACAAAAGAAGGAAATCGTTTAAACGATAACATTTCTAATTTCGACACCCGTTTAAACGAACTTTTAGACCGGTTTTTCGACCAACTTTACTTTAACCAGTCGAAAAGTGCATTCGATTCGGTCAGCCACATGCTGGAAAATCATTTTGAAAAACAAAACCATCCAACTTTCATTCAGCATAAAAAACTAAAATTAAAAGCATTGGAAGCCGATGCATTCAGATTATCACCCGAAAAAGTGACAGAAGAATTGGCGACAACTAAAAATGAATTTTGGAATCATCCGGCATTTATTGAATTGTTTGAAAAATCCTTTACCAATAAACTCAGTTTCGAAGTTCGTTCTGCAACCGGAACGGAAATCAGGCAGGCAGTTGCTGCAAAAAATATTGCTTTTTTCAGAAATTTCCTGAATGAAAAGTATAAAATTTCAGGTACGGTTGCCGACCTCGCTCTGTTAAAAATGTTGCACGATGCCTTTTATTCTGGCGATTTTTCGCAAAAAGATATTTTAAATATGTTAAGTTCATCCACATTCCGGCAACATACTTATTTATTCATCCGTGAAACTTCTATAAATGTTTTTGAAAAACTGGAATTCCTTCGAAAAGGGAGCAAAGCGCCTGTTATTTGCCTGAAAAACACCGACGGTCACCGGGTGTGTACCAACGAAGATTCTGCCGGAGAAGAAAAATTTAAATACCTGATTTTTGCCGATACTGAAATGATAGTTTGCCGCGAGCACCTGAAATACCTCACCCGGACGCAGGAGCAATTTCAGAAATACCTTGAAATAATTATTGTTTTGCGAAAAACCGACCTCATTGAAATGAAAATGTTTTTGGATAAAGAAAATATTCCGGGCATTCATTTGATAGACGAAAATGATGATTTTATTGAAAAGTACAGGGTAAAATCGTTCCCTACCTGTTTTTTGCTGAACGAAAACCATGAAGTTATTTTTCAGCAGGCCAAAGCGCCACTCGACGGATTTGAGCAGCAGTTCGGCTTGTTTCTCAGACAGGAATTATTTGAACGCCAGCGTAATCAGTCGCAGTAGAGAAAAATAATCTGTTTCAGGTTTTCATAGGTGTTTGCCAGCACTTCATCCAGTTCATTTTTTCTAAACCATCTAACTTCCGTAATTCCTTCTTCCTGTTGCGGGGAAATTTCGTCCGTTCCGTTGTAAATCATTTCAAACCAGAATGTTTCTTTAAAAATCCATTGCCCTTTTGTTTTTGCATAAGGCGATTGATAAATATGAAATGTTGACGGCAGTTGTTTTTCAATTCTTTGGCCTGAAATGCCACATTCCTCAGAAACTTCACGCAATGCCGCTTCGGCTGAAGTTTCGTTTTTATCAATTTTTCCTTTGGGCAAATCCCACTTTCCGTTACGGAAAATAAACAACAGGCGGTCTTCCGATATTACCATGCCACCGGCAGCCGGAACTTCAAGAAAAGCAGAACGTAAGAGCTGAAGAAAATGGTCGGGATTTGGGTGACCCAGTGTAACTTTCTCTGAATTTTGGGTAATAAAATCAGCCAACCAACTTTGAATGTCGTCTGCACTGGTCTGTTCATCAAATTTTACCACGAGGTTATTTTTTTTGTCATTCACGGAGTCGCCAATTTCAATCAACCGGTCATTCAGAAAAACTTTATACATTTGTTTCATCGTAAAAATTTACATCGTTTTAAATACACTAAAATTATGGAACGAACACAAATTGAAGTTACAAAAAAACTGCTCGAAATTGATACCATCAAAGTTCAGCCTTTAAGTCCGTTTACTTGGGCCTCGGGCTGGAAATCGCCCATATATTGCGACAACCGTAAAATTTTGTCGTTTCCCGAAACCCGTTCGTTTATCCGCGACAAATTTGTGGAAATTATTCAAAAAAAATACCCGCAGGCAGAAGTAATTGCCGGAGTAGCCACCGGAGCTATTGCCCACGGGGTTTTGGTAGCCGATAAACTGGGTTTGCCTTTTATTTACATTCGCTCAAAACCGAAAGGCCACGGACTGGAAAACCTGATTGAAGGCGACCTGAAACCGGGACAAAAAGTGGTGGTTATTGAAGATTTGGTTTCCACCGGCGAAAGCAGTCTGAAAGCAGCCGAAGCAGTGAATAATTTTGGTGGAGAAGTAATTGGAATGCTCTCCATTTTTACTTACAACTTCGATGTGGCCAAAGAAAAATTCAAAAAAGCAAACATCGAACTGACTCCGCTCAGCCGCTACCAGGTGTTGATTGACACAGCACTTGAAGCCGGCGAAATCTCAAAAGACCAGATTGAAACCTTAATGGAGTGGCGCGAAGATCCGGCAAACTGGGGAAAGAAATAAAACCATGAGCGTACATAAATACATTAGCGACGTTAAACTCATCGAACACAATCAGCAAATTGTTTTCGATTACCTCTCCAATTTCGAAAACCTTTCGGAATACCTGAACTCGGGATTGATTGAAAAAATTACCAAACAAATTCCGCAGGTAAAAATCAGCGACTTCGAATCTGACCGCGATTCGTGCCGGTTTAACATTACCGGTTTTGGCCTGGCAAAAATCAGGATAGTAAACCGTGAACCCCACAAATCCATTAAAGTGGAAAGCTCGGGAGGATTGCCTCTAAGCATTACCTTCTGGATTCAGTTGTTGCCCGTTTCGGCATTTCAAACCAAAATGCGCTTAACATTACATGCCGATATGAACATGATGATTAAAATGATGGCCGGCGACAAACTTCAGGAAGGAATTAACCAGTTGGCTGAAACCCTGAAAAATCTGCCTTACAAATAATTCTCAGGGATTCTCTTCAGGTAACAAATTCTATCTCTTTGAACATGTAAAAAGTTTGATTTCCTGTTCGATCTTCCAAAATCAGTTGCCCATATTCGCCTGTTCCTAAAATTCTTGCCTCAAAACGTTTGTCATTCTTCTGGAAAACAGACCACTCTTTTATTCTGAATAAATATTCATGATAAGCAGCATCAATTTCGGCAATATTCCAGGTTTCCAGTTTTTGGTACCACTTCATAAAAAATCCCCTAAAATTAAGCGCCGTTTCTTTTATATCGTAATCTTTACCAGTCAATAACTTCAGGGAAACCGGATTGGGCAGTTCCTCGGAAAAAATTTCCTGATTCAGGTTCAAACCAATACCCACCACTGCCGAATGAAACTGGTTTCCCAAAATAGAAGTCTCGATTAAAATTCCTGCAATTTTTTTGTTCCCCACATAAATATCGTTGGGCCATTTAACCGTAACTCCCTGTGTGTGTTTCACAAGTAAATCATAAAGCGCAAGGCTTGCAATTTTGGATAAATAAAACTGTTTTCCGGGTGGAAGAAACTTCGGAAATAAAACAATACTTGCCAGCAGGTTTTTTCCCGGGGCACTTTCCCATGTATTTCCACGCTGTCCTCTGCCATTTGTCTGATAATGTGACAGCACAACACTGCCATTTTTCGCCTTGCCCTCTGTTATAAGCCGGTTGGCATAGTTGTTGGTTGAATCGGTATCACTTAATATGAATAAACTAAAATTTTCTTCTGTCATTTTAATTTGATGTTGAAACTTTGCTTCATTGTTTTGGTTAATTATGGCACAAAGTTGTAATTTTTTTATTGCAAACTGCAAATCAACAACGTAAATGGAAAATACAAATTAGAAGTAAGGCAAAAAATATATCTTTGCAGGGTTAAAAGTTATTTATGAATAAAAACACAAAAATTACTGAAAAAATAAAAGAAGCAGTCCTCGAAGGAATCAGAAAAGTAAAAGGGAAAGAAATAACCATTATTGATTTAAATACGATACAATATACTGAGTGTGGTTACTTTATCATTTGTCACGGAACTTCTACCACACAGGTAAGTTCCATAGCACAATCGGTAGAAGAAACTGTGAAATTGGAAACAAAAGAGAATGCATGGCATGTTGAAGGTTACAAAAACTCGATTTGGGTTTTGCTTGATTACGGCGAAATTGTAGTTCATGTTTTTCATGAACAGGCGCGTGATTTTTACAACCTTGAAGGGCTTTGGTCTGATGCAAAAATTACAAAAGAAGATTCAGAAAACTAGAAACAAAATATGGCAGAGATAGACAAAAATAAAAAACAAACACCTCCCCCTCCTCCCAATAATCCGTTTATGGGGACCAGCAAAAAAAGTGATAAGAAAAATCCCAAAGGCCCGAAATTTAATGCCTACTGGGTTTACGGGCTTATTGCCGTTGTTTTTATCGGAGTTCAGTATTACCTGAGTACCAGCAGCAGTCCGGTTGAAACCAACTGGAGCGATGTTAAATCGACCATGCTGGTCAATAACGACATTGAACGAATTGTTGTGGTTAATGAAAAAAAGGCTAACATTTACATTAAAAAGAACAGCCTTCAAAAATATGAACCACAATTTAATGAAAATTACTCCAAGCCGGCAGAAGAAGGTCCGCATTTTACATTTACCATTGGTTCAGTAGAAACTTTTGAACGTAACCTGAGGGAAGCACAGGAAGGTACTGCTGACGAAATTCTGCCTGAATACAAGGAAGAACGTAACTGGGCTGGTGAACTCCTCTGGACGGTTGGCCCATTCGTACTTATTATCCTGCTGTGGCTCTGGATTTTCAGAAGGATGAGCCGTGGTGCAGGCGGAGGCGCAGGCGGAATTTTTAACGTGGGTAAATCGCAGGCAAAAATATTCGATAAAGATCAGAAAGTTACTACCTCGTTTAAAGATGTAGCCGGACTGGCAGAAGCCAAACAGGAAGTTGAAGAAATTGTAGAGTTTCTGAGAAATCCTGCAAAATTTACCAAGTTAGGTGGAAAAATTCCCAAAGGAGCCCTTTTGGTAGGACCTCCCGGAACAGGAAAAACTTTGCTTGCACGTGCTGTGGCCGGCGAGGCCAGTGTTCCATTCTTTTCTATGTCGGGATCCGATTTTGTTGAAATGTTTGTAGGCGTTGGAGCTTCTCGTGTGCGCGATTTGTTTAAACAAGCCAAGGAAAAAGCGCCGTGTATTATATTTATTGACGAAATTGATGCCATTGGCCGGGCACGGGGAAAAAATCCGAATTTCGGATCGAATGACGAAAGGGAAAACACACTCAACCAGTTACTTACAGAAATGGATGGTTTCGATACCAACAGCGGTGTAATCATCCTTGCCGCTACCAACCGCGCCGATATTCTCGACCGGGCTTTAATGCGCGCCGGCCGTTTCGACCGACAGATTCATGTGGAACTTCCCGACCTGGTTGAACGTGCTGAAATTTTTAAAGTTCATCTTCGCCCCCTTAAGCTGGGTGATGATGCCAAGGTGGAATTTTTGGCCAAACAAACGCCAGGATTCTCAGGCGCCGACATCGCCAATGTGTGCAACGAAGCCGCACTTATTGCAGCCCGCAAAAACAAGGAAGCTGTTACCAAACAGGACTTCCTCGATGCGGTTGACCGGATTATAGGTGGCCTGGAAAAAAAGAATAAAATTATTTCGAAAGACGAAAAGAAAACAATCGCCTACCACGAAGCCGGCCACGCAACCATAAGTTGGCTGCTCGAGCATGCTCACCCCCTGGTAAAAGTTACCATTGTACCCCGCGGAAAAGCTTTGGGCGCAGCATGGTATTTACCCGAAGAACGCTCCATCACAACAAAAGAACAACTACTTGATGAAATGTGCTCGGCACTGGGCGGCAGGGCTGCCGAACAACTTATTTTCGGACGGGTTTCTTCCGGCGCTCAAAACGACCTGGAAAAAGTGACCAAACAGGCGTATGCTATGGTGAGCTATTTTGGAATGAGCGAAAAGGTAGGAAATGTGAGCTATTATGACTCTTCAGGCCAATCGGATTACTCCTTTACCAAACCTTACAGCGAAAAAACTGCTGAGCTTATTGACGAGGAAGTAAAAATAATAATTGATAGTCAATACCAACGAGCTAAAAAGGTTTTAAAAGAACATTCCGAAGGGCACGAAAAGCTGGCTGAACAATTGTTGGAGCGGGAGGTAATTTTTAGTGAAGACCTTGAACATATTTTTGGCAAACGACCCTGGGATAAGAAATTGATAGAGAACGACAACGGTCAGGGTAAAGTAAAAAAAGAAGAAGCTCCTGGAAAATCAGAGAGCAAAGATGAAAGCACAGAAAGTAAAACAGTTTCAGCTTAAACCGATAAAATTTCATTATGGAAAAAGGATGGAAAGATGTGTTTTTAACGGCACATGAATACAAAGCAACCATTGCCAAAGACATACTTGAGAATGCCGGCCTTAAGGTTGTTATTATGAATCAACATGATACGGCTTACCAGTCGTTTGGAGATTATGTGGTTTATGTTGAAGAAAATGAAGAGCAAAAAGCGCTTGAACTGTTAAAAGAATTAAAGCGTTGAAAGATTTAAGCAGGCGATCCTTAACCGGGATTGTATATATTTTGTTGATGCTGGCCGGAGCTGCTATTCATCCGGTTTTGTTTGCAGTTGTTTTTGGCTCGTTCTTATTTCTTACGCAACTGGAATTTTACCAGTTAGTTGAAAAGGCAGGAAATTCGCCAAGAAAAAATACCGGGCTAACTCTGGGAGTATTGTTTTTCCTAATCTGTTTCGGAATGGTAAACAACATTCTGCCCACAAAATCGTACCTGATTTTTATACCAGCTCTAATTTTTATTTTTCTGTTTGAAGCATTTAGTGAGCGCTCGGGTATATTACAAAACAGTGCAGTAACCTTTACCGGTTTTGTTTATGTAGCTATCCCTTTCAGTTTACTAAACTTTATGGTTCATCCCGGCTATCCAAATTTTCCGGTTTTTAATTCCAACGTATTAATTGGAGTACTGTTTATTGTTTGGATTTATGATTCCATGGCCTATTTGTTTGGTTCAAAATTCGGAAAACATAAAATCCATAAAAAAATATCGCCCAATAAATCGTGGGAAGGATGCATTGGAGGTACCATTTTCGCATTAATTATGGGAGTAATCAACTCACTTTTATTCAAAGATATTTCAACTGTAAGCTGGATGTTTATTTCGATTCTGGTTATTGTTTTTGGAACTTTAGGCGACCTTTTTGAATCTACCATCAAGCGGCGGCTAAAAGTAAAAGATTCGGGTACCATTTTACCAGGGCACGGAGGTTTGCTCGACCGTTTCGATAGTTTGCTTTTTGTTATACCAGTTGTTTATGTTTGGTTAACTTTGTCGGGAAATTTATAGTACGATATGCAAATTCATAAGGAAGGGAAAAAAATAATTCCGGTGGCCTTTTTCGTTCTGGCCCTGCTCGATGTAATCATTTATTTTTTGTTGCGTGATTATCTCATTTTTTATGTTCTGATGGCCGTTTCGCTTTTTCTGGCCACATTAATTGTTTTCTTTTTTCGAGTACCAAAACGCGATATTGAAAAAAACAACCAACATATACTGGCACCTGCCGACGGGAAAATTGTGGAGATAATAAAAGTTTATGAAAAGGAATATTTTAAAGATGAACGCCTGCAGGTAAGTATTTTCATGTCGGTTTTTAATGTACATCAAAACCGTTCTCCGGTTAGCGGAGAAATAATTTACCAAAACCATATACGTGGCGCATATTATCCTGCATTTGTAAAAAAATCTTCAGAATTGAACGAGCGTTGTTCTACCGTTTTTAAAATGAAAGACGGCACAGAAATCTTATCCCGCCAGATTGCAGGCACAGTGGCCCAGCGGATAGTTACCTATAAAAAATCAGGACACAAGGCAGAACAAGGCGAAGAATATGGTTTTATTCGTTTTGGTTCGCGGGTCGATCTTTTTTTGCCTGCCAATGCAGAAGTTCAAGTTCAGTTGCACCATAAATCGGTGGGTGGAAAAACAGTAATTGCCACCTTAAAATAAATGAGAATGAACCCGGTGATAAAGCAAATACCCAATTTTATCACTTCGCTGAATTTGGCAGCAGGTTCGCTGGCAGTTATTTTTGCCATTGACGGCCACCTCATCTGGGCCGGAATTTTTATTTGCCTCGCAGCCGTTTTCGATTTTCTCGACGGTTTTGCAGCCCGCATTTTTAAAGCTTATTCTGAGTTGGGAAAACAGCTCGATTCGCTGGCCGACCTGGTTTCATTCGGTCTGGCGCCGGCAGCCATTTTGTTCACTCTGCTTGAGTTTTCATTGTTCGAAATAAACCAGCCCATTTACCAGATTGCAGCCCGTTGGGACCAGTGGTTAATTCTATTTTCGGCCCTACTCATGCCTGTATTTGGTGCTGTTCGGCTGGCCCGGTTCAATGCTGTTCAGTCTGACGAACCTTTTTTCAGGGGGCTACCCATTCCGGCCAACGGAATATTTTGGGCCTCCATGGGTTTAATGCTGGAAGTGTCCAAATATCCGGAGCTTTTCCAACATATCTTTTCCACCCGCATTTTGTTGATACTCGGCTTGTTCACCTCAGGAATGATGGTAATAACACTACCTATGTTCTCATTAAAGGTTAAAAACCTGAAATGGAATGAGAATTGGTATCGGTATATTTTCCTGGCAATTGCTGTTGTTTTACTTGTTACACTAAACGTTTACGGTCTGGCGCTAACCATTTTAGCCTATATTTTTCTGAATTTTGGATTTTACCTGGCTGGAGTCAGGTATTAATTATGATACCCCTGAAAATTTACCTCCTGTGCCCTGAAAGCCCGATACTGTTCTTCATCAAGCGGATAATCCCAACAGCCCATACGGTGAACCATTTGGCCGCCAAAACCACTTTTAAACCGGTACAAACCGTACATGGGATGTGAACTGTTTGGATTTGGCGCTGCCCCAAACATATCATATTCTTCGCAACCTGCCTGCTGTGCCAGCCGGATTCCCTCCCACTGAACTGCATAGGCAGCCATCAAATTCCGCTTATTTCCTGAAGAAGCTCCGTACATGTAAGTTCCCCGCTTTTTGGAAAGTACCAAAAACATAGCAGCAAGAAATTCACCTTCGTGATCAGCCATTAACAGCCGGGTATCTACATCTTCGTTTTTCTGCATTTCCATAAAAGTGTAGAAATTTTCTTTCGGATGGAGAGTAATCCTGTTCCGGGCTGAAGTTTCTTTGTACAAATCGTACCATGTTTCCAGCATGTTAGTTCCGTAACTTTTTACCTGAACACCTTTTCGCGCTGACAACCGGATGTTGTAGCGTGTTTTTGGTTTCATTTTTTGCAACAATGCTTCTTCTCCACTTGCCAAATCCAAAAAAATGGTATTGGATGGAAGATTGTCGCTCGGACTTTTATGCAGGTTCCAATTCTGTGTATTAAAATTTACTCTAAATTCCTGGTTTTTGTGCGACGGTGGCCCGAGCCAGTTTCCGTTGCTGTCGAAATAATCGTCTTCGTGAGCCCACTGGTTTTCCCAGGGCAAATCGTATCGTATTAAAATGCAGTTTTTGGGAAGGTGAGGACGCAACACTTCTGAAAGTTCCTCCAGAAATACACCCTGATTTTCATCAGCCGGTTCTTCTTCAGGACCATAAGGTATATAAGCAATGCAATGTTTACTGTCAACATAACGGAGAAGCACCAGCAAATCATCCTGAATCAACTGTTTCCCCGATGAAGTCGGTAATAACAAATCGTCAGAAACATGGTATTCGAATGCAACCGGTTTAAATCCCTGCCTGTTTTTTATTTTTCCCCAAAACGAAGATTGCTGAACAATATTGGTCGTTTCAATATCGTATAAATCTTTCCCTTCAATTTTACAATACATTACGTTAGTTGATTTTTGCTTTGCAAAGATAGGAAGTTTATGTGGGAGGCTAAAATATTAAAAATCAGACCTTAAAACAAAAAAGCTATAACCCGCTAATTGTCAACCCCTAAAAGAAAAATTAAAACCTTTTAAGTACCAAGGATTTAACCTAGAATTCAAACTAAAAAAGCCCCTGAAAAAAGGAAGATAATTTTTTCCCCGAGGGAAAGATTAATAATACGCCATGACAAATTGTTCTTCCATTTTCAGAGGCACTAACTAAAACACGTTATGCCTGAAAATGTTTTAATTTTTATTAACAAAATTCAATAGGCGCGCTCGTTCTTCCCTTCCATGTAATTAATAAAGGAGGCATTTACCACTCTGTTACCTCCCGGGGTTGGATAATTTCCGGTGAAATACCAGTCGCCGGTGTCGTTCGGACAAGCTTTATGCAGGTTTTCTATTGACTGATAAACGATTTCCACTTCTGCTTCACAATCTTCGGGTTTTAAAACTTCGGCAATTTTTGCTGAAATTTGCTCGGGTGTGAACGAGCGGTAAATTTCACGAACATAGTTCACCATTTCTTCTTTGGGAAGGTTTTCCTGGTCTTTACATTTGCGGTAAACCTCTTCAATAATATGCTCTTTACCCTGGTCTTTTAATAATTCGATGGTTGCATTAAACGCAATAAACTTATCAAGTTGGGCCATGTCAATTCCGTAACAATCGGGATACCTGATTTGCGGAGCTGATGAAACCACAATTATTTTTTTGGGATGCAACCTGTCGAGTATTCTCAGGATGCTGTTTTTAAGAGTTGTTCCGCGAACAATGGAATCGTCAATTACCACCAAAGTATCTACCTTGTTTTTCACAACACCATAAGTTACATCATAAACATGAGCCACCAGGTCGTCACGGTGAGCATCATCAGCAATAAAGGTGCGCAGTTTCACATCTTTTATGGCAATCTTTTCCACACGCGGTTCAAACGAAATAATTTTTTTTATTTCATCGTTGGTCAGCTTTCCATTTCCTTCTTTCAGGCGTTCAATCTTCCAGTCGGTCAGGTATTCGCGAATTCCTTCAATCATTCCATAAAATGCTGTTTCAGAAGTGTTTGGAATGTATGAAAAAACGGTATTTTCAAAATCGTAATTAATCGTTTCCAAAATGGCCGGACTCAGCAAACGTCCGAGTTCTTTCCGTTCGCGGTAAATATTCCGATCGCTGCCTCTTGAGAAATAAATCCGTTCAAAAGAGCAGGAACTTTTTTTATGCGGCACCCGAATCATCTGGCGACTGACATTCCCTTTCTTTTTAATGATGAGTGCCTCGCCGGGTGTAATTTCATGCACTTTTTCCCAGCTTACATTCATAACGGTTTGAATGACCGGCCTTTCAGAAGCCACCACCACAATTTCATCATCCTGATAATAATGTGCGGGGCGAATTCCCCACGGATCGCGCACTACAAAGGCATCGCCGTGGCCAATTAATCCGGCCATGGCATAACCGCCGTCCCAGTCTTTGGTAGCCCTTTCCAAAATATTTTGGATATCAAGGTTTTTTTCTATTAGCGGCGAAATTTCGTTGTTCCGGTATCCTTCGTTTTTATATTTTCTGAACAGCAATTGATTTTCTTCATCGAGAAAATGTCCTACTTTTTCCAATGCGGTTACGGTATCGGTGTATGCTTTGGGATGTTGTCCCAATTCGATGAGTACTTTAAAAAGTTCGTCTGTATTGGTGAGGTTAAAATTTCCGGCCAGCACCAGGTTTCTCGATTTCCAGTTGTTTTGACGCATAACCGGGTGCACAAAATCAATACTGTTTTTTCCGAATGTTCCGTAGCGCAAATGACCCAAATAAAGTTCGCCTGCAAATGGATAATTTTCATAAGCCCAGTCGCAGTTTTCCACATCAATTCCTTTGCGCTGCGCTTTTTTCAGGGGTTTATTTACTTTGTCGAAAACATCCAGAATAGGATTCTGATCGATTGATCTGTACCGGTTCATATATGTACTGCCGGGCGAAAGATGGTCTTTAACACAAACCATACCGGCACCATCCTGTCCGCGGTTGTGTTGTTTTTCCATGAGCAGATACAGCTTGTTCAGGCCGTATCTCCACGTGCCGTATTTTTTTTTATAATACGATAAAGGCTTAAGTAAGCGAATTAATGCAATTCCACATTCGTGCTTAATCTGGTCGCTCATAATTTTCTGAATTCAACAAAGGAAAATCAATAATATCCGGAATAATAAAAGCACCGGGATAATCTGCCTGAATTTTTTTATGCAATTTTAAAGCTTCATTTTTTGTTCTGAAATCGCCAACCCGCACCCTGAAATTGGGGGCAGTGAATTTTACATGTACGTTATATTCAGGATATTTCGATAGAAATTCCTTTTTCCTTTTTAATGCTTGTTCTTTGGCATTTAACGCTGAACTAAAAAATATTTCCACGCGAAAACCTTCCATTCCGTCGCGTTTCCGGTTATTTTGAAGATGCCATTTCAGCATATTTTCCAACCTTGAATCCTGATTGATATTTAATTCCTCAAGAATTTCAAGCGAAATGGAGTCAGTTTGTAAAGAATCAACCGGCTGATTTTCGGGCACAGCAGGAAATGTGACCTGCGCCGCCAATAAGTGGCTCAAAAACAATCCCGATAAAATTAAAAACAGTGCCCTCATGTTTCTCATTAATTGAGGTTGCAAATATAATTCAAAAATCCATTGATTGTTTAACGATTAAATTCCATTCCCATTGCCCGGCATTCAACTTTGAATTTTCCTGCGAAACCCTAAAATCATTCTGAAGCCATTGCTTCCTCCAGTTCCGGAGTTATTTCAAGGTTGTGGTAAACATTCTGCACATCATCATCGTCCTCAAGGCGATCCAACAACCGGAGCACTTTTTTCGCATCTTCAATTTCCAAAACAGTTGTGGTATTTGGAATCCTCTGCAAACCCTGACTTTCGGGCTCTACGTCAAGTTCCTCAAGCTTTTTTGATATGCTGCCAAAATCTTCCAGGGCCGATGTTATTTCAATAAATCCTTCATTTTCTTCCATTTCTTCGGCACCGGCATCAATCATCTCCAATTCAAATTCTTCGGCTTCAGTTTTATCGTTCGCAGGCACCACAAAAATTCCTTTCGTATCGAAAAGAAAAGCCACTGAACCATTTGTGGCGAGGTGCCCGTTGTGTTTGGTGAAAGCTGAACGTACACTCCCCACCGTGCGGTTATTATTATCTGAAAGACACTCCACAAAAATGGCAACCCCACCCGGGCCGTAACCTTCGAAAGTCATTTCCTCAAAATTGGAGGTATCTTTTTCTGCTTTATTGATGGCCCGTTCAATCACATCTTTTGACATATTCTGCCCTTTGGCGTTTTGCACCGCCAGGCGCAGTCGCGGATTGGCCTCAATATCAGCTCCTCCCATTTTTGCAGCAACAGTAATCTCTTTCGAAAGCTTCGAAAATATTTTAGACCGCCGGGAATCCAGCGCTCCTTTTTTCCGTTTTATTGTTGACCATTTACTGTGTCCGGACATATTCTGCTGTTTTTTTAAGTTTCCGTTAAAAATAAAAAAAGCTTTACAAATGGAAACCAAAGTCAACTCATAAAATCAATAAACGCCTAATTCTACTTTGACAGATTAAAAATCTTCAATTTTAATGTGTATTTATTTTGTTAAAACCATTGAATAATAGTATATTAGATGCATAAAATAACAAA
>NZ_JAWLCI010000033.1:0-54060 GCF_041687215.1 Mariniphaga sp. | reverse complement strand
AATATTTACAATGTGGAGTTTTTTGTGGGTGAACAATCTATTCATCAGGGGAATACACAAACAGGTAATTTTATGTTCGAACCTTCGCCATGGGGAATTGGGGTTGAAACCATGACCATGGTGGTTACAACCAACTCGAAAACAGGCAGTCTGGCCGATTTACTGGGTGTGGAAGAACTGGTTTTTCAGCACAGTTGGGAGGTGTTGCTGGACGGCGGAAATCCAATTCCGGTAGAAATTACCAGCATTGAAAATAAAAACGGCGTGCTCGAAATTGAATGGGAAAAATACGAACGGTTCAATTTTCAAAAATACATTTTATACAAAAATTTTGGAGAAGTGGAATGGGATGGCGAAAAGCATAAGATTGCCGAAATAAACAATCAGGAGATTCACCGTTTTGCAGACTCTTCGTTTGTTGGCGGAACCGGTATTTACTGGGTTGAAATTTATGCCAGCAACCAAAAGGCGGTAAGTCAGAAGCACCGGTTCGATTATCCGTTTCCGCAACTCGACACAACCTGGATTTCAGGTGGCAGTGCCCGGTTTAGCTGGGCAAAAAACGACTTTTACAATGCTGTGGAAAAAGTGACCCTCACCATGCCCGATTACTATCCAAATCCCGATATTGTTCTCTTTTCATCTGAAAATTTAAACGATACGGCAGTTGTAGTTGACAACCTCCGGTTTGGAAGTGAAACAGAATACACACTTTCGTTTTACCCTAAATCGGACATCCGCATTTATGAGGAAAACCAGTTAGCCCGCTCGGTTTTAAACTTCGGCACTGGAAAAACCATTCCAGAATTCAGCAAAATTATTGGCTCGCCGAAACACGACAACGTTTATTTGTATTGGGACGGAATTGTTTCCCAATATAAATTTCCGGGAATGCAACTGAACTCAGCCGGTGAGTCCGGATTTTTTTCTTCATGGTTTATTTCAAATTACGATTTTAGCCTGGTTACCATGGTGAACAGTTTCATGAAAAAATATAATTCAGGAAATCTCAGTAAATACACTTCGTCGGAATGCTGGGATTACGGGTTTCACTGGTTTTCAAGCAACTCTTCTATCTCAGAAAACAACCGGATGATTGGTCCCGCCGGTTTCGGTGTAGGATTGTACGACGGAATTGCGGGCAGATTGCTTTTTACACAGGAAGATGACAACCTTTCACAACTTGTTTTGTCGCCCGACGGAAATTATGCATTCAGCCTAAAAAGTAACGGAAACGCAGGGTTGGATGAAATTTTTGTTTTTAATGTCACGGAAACTGGATTTGAGCTGGCCCACAGGTTTTCAGCACCGATTATTTCACGTGCCGGGTGGGTAGCTGAAGAGAGCCATTTGTTCTGGTTTCTGGAAGGAAATGAACGACAATATCCCGGCGAAACCGGTAATGTTTTTGGACTTTACAATGCCAGTCAGCTTAAAAAGGAAATTGAAATCCCCGTTAAAAAAGGTCATTTTTGCGGAATAGATACCAATTTGAATGAGGTTGCTTTTTGGGATGAAGTGAAAGGAAGCGACACCAAACAAAACCTTTACATATACGATTACACCACCGGCGAAATTAAAAAAACAATTGGGCTGAAACACAACTTCGACGTGGTTTACTTTTGGAATAACCACGTGTTCAGCGACAAAGGCTTTTACATCAACTCCTCTGAATATTAACCGATGAAGAAACAATTGATTACCATTGTGGTTTTTGTATTTTCTGTTTCTGCTTTTGGGCAGGAATGGTCGTTTGGCGCAAAACTGGGAATGGGAACTTACAATATGCTTGAGTTGAAAAACTTTCAGCGCTACCGGGTCAGGCAAAACGACCTGCCGCTTAAAACCACCGAAAGTTATCCGGTTTCGCCCATTTACAGCGCTGAAATTGCTTTGGGAAATGTTTTATACCTCGATAAAATCGGTATTTTTTACACTTTCAGTTCCACCGGTTCGCGGTCAACAATTTCCGATTATTCCGGACGGATTGATTTGGATGCCATTGTGAACGGCAACCAGCTCGGGCTTTCGTTTTTAAAGAATTTTTATCAACAAAATAATTTTTCAGCCGGGCCTTACCTCGAAGCTTCCTACCTGTTTTCTTTCCTGAAAGGTAAAGATTACTTTGAAATTAAATCACCAGCGGAGGTTACGGTACAAGAAAATTACCTGTTTCATTCGAAGGGTGCTGGTGCAGAATTCGGAATAGCTGCCACTTACCGGCTTTCCCCCATCAGCTTTCAGCTTAACCTGGGGTATTTACACGATTTTCCCGGAAAACTGTACCCCGAAGGAAACAAAGACTGGTGGCTGGCCGTGGAAAATTCGGAAATAAGAACAGCCTGGAACGGTTTCCGGATGGGGTTGCTGGTGGCGTACACCATTGCACCTAAAAACAAAAGGCTATACGAAAACCAATTTGCCGGGCGTTAAAGAACAATAAACCATTCAGTTGGTCTCCACAAAGTTTTTCGCCATCCTTGGCGAGGTCGTATGTTGTAAGCAAAGTCGGAAGTATTGAGTAAAAACTCCGGAAGAATTTACACTTTTATGATTGTTGGGCCATGCTCGTTTCACTTGTACAAATACTTCAGCGAATCCATCAGGTTGCAGAGTTCGGCAAAAGGTTTATCGCCGTGGTTCTGGTAAACGTTGCTGTGAAATTCATCTATTTCTTCCAGTATCTGCATGGCTTTTTTCCACTTGTTGTCGTTAATGGCTGTTAAAAACATTTTATTCTCGTCGCTCATTCGTTTATTGGCCAGTGCCAGAATTTCGTGTCCTTTTTTGGTAAGCACCAGTAATTTTGCCCGTTTGTCCGACTCGTCAGGAACTTCATCAAGTAAACCATTGTTTGTTAGCCTTCTTATGGTGTCCATTCCGGTTGTATATTCCAAATGATAGATATTTATCAGATCGGTTTTTTTTGCCTTTTCCATAAAATCCACCGTCTGAAGGAATAAGAACTCGAGCCGGGTATTAATTACCAAATCTTTTAAAGCTTTCCGGGAATAGAACTCGTGGTAACGCGCAATGCGCGAAACTGATTCCAAAAACCGTGTTTTCTCGTCAAACTTTTTTGTTACGGGAACTTCGTCGGTAAAAACACCTGAAATTTTATCTTGTGAAACTTTCCGGTTCAGTTCCGGTTCTTCGTCCAGTTTATTGGTAATCCAACGGGCAAACGATAAAAGATCAAGGTGTTTTTCATTCTGCTCGTAATCTTCGTATAAATCAATTACTTGCTTCAAAATGGCATATTTATTCTTTCCCATTCAGTCAAATTTTTTGTAAAAGTATAAAAGTTTTATTATAATTGCATCGGATACGATATATTTAAGTCGGATACGATAAAAATTACATAATTATGGAACAAAACATCAATATTACAGAGCAGGATTACATTAGCTTATGTGAACTGCTGAAAACGGAAAAGTTTTTACACACTACAGAAAAGCGAAATGTCGATTTTCTGGGCTCCGAAATTAAACGGGCCAAAAAAATAAAAGGCAAACGAATTAAAACCGATTTTGTGCGTATGAATTCGCTTGCTGAGGTACTTGATTTGGACACAAATCGTGAAATGAAAGTGCGTTTGGTTTACCCAAAAGATGCAGACTTTAAAAAAGGAAACATTTCCATTTTGTCCATGTTTGGCAGTGCATTGCTGGGTTATAAAGCCGGCAGCACCATCTCTTTTAATGCTCCGCGGGGAGTTAAAAAGGTGAAAATTAAAAATGTCATTTATCCCGAAGAAGTACATTAATTATTAACACAATAAAAATTTAAGTCATGGCAAAAAAAAGCATCGGGCTTAAAGAAGCCCAAAAAAGTCTGAAAGAACGACAACAGGAAAAAAGGCTAAAAAAACAAGAGGGAAAAGTAAAAAAAAAGAAAATCCAGAATTTAGTAAATTAATCTTTTGAATTTCAGATGATTGAATTTATTAACCAATAAAAGAAAATTACACAAAACCATAGTTGCAAAATGTAGGGCCGGTCCTTTCCAGGGCCGGTTTCTTTTTATCTGAAATTGGCAAAAACAATTTTTCTACCTTTGCAATCAAGTCAATTCATTCCAAATTTTATAAGGCAACAAAATGGATTACAGCGAAAGACGACAACGGGTGGAAGACCTTCCCATTTACAAGAAGGGGGAAGAGATTTATCAAATGACCCGGAAAATCTGTGATTTAATTCCCGAAGATAATGAACACCTTCAGTTTGTAAAAGGAGATATGCTTGCGGATGCCAGCATGCTCACCGTAAAGATTGCCGGCGCCGAGGGTGGCGATTTATACGATCTGCGCATGGAAGCGGCAGCCATAATTCGTAAAGCGGCCCGCGATCTGATGGTTTCGAACCATTCGCTGGAAATGTTTGGTTTTGAAGAAGTTGAATATTTCGAAATGGTGCGCGACCTGATTGAAGAGTACCGCCTGTTGTTCATCGACTGGGTTGCCGGATTCGACCGGTGGAACTACATCATCGACCGCTGGGGGTTGTTTAATCCGCCCGGTGTAGGGCCGTTCGACAAAGACCCGGATGATGATATTCCGTTTAATCCCGATGAGTTTTTCGGTGATGATGACGATGTTTAAATTAACGTCTCAAAAATCAAATCTCAAAAATCAACTAAATCCAAAACTGAAGACAAAATCAAAAACTGGATAAGCCATATTGGATTTAGATTTCCTGGAATTTGAAAATTACCTGCCCGTCCGGTTCAGGCGGGTTTGGAATTTGTTTATTTGTCTTTTGTTATTTTTTGTGCATCCCGGATTGGCAACGCATTTCGTTTTATGATCAGTCCGGCCCTGGCCAAAGTCATCACCAAAACACCGACAACAGTAAGAAGCCCACCAAGAAGCTGGTGCGGCAGGGGCAAGGTGCCAAAAAACAGGTACGCGCCGATGAGCACAAAAACACCTTTCGTGCTTTGCACCACCGATGATTTGGATGCTTCCAGATAACGAAACGAATAGTAAATGGTAAGAATGGCAAGAAAAGGGCCTAGTGTTGCACCAATGGCAATGTTCCTTAATGCAGAAACAGGAATCACGAACGACTGCCCGTAAACAAAAAACATCACCAGCGAAAAGAGCAACAGCCAGACTGAGCGATTGAGATTCAACAATTCCGGGCTCAGTTTTTTTACGTGTACTTTTACCACCAGTGAGGTTACCGTGGCAAAAAAAGCATTCAGCAAAACGATTCCTGTGCCGGGGATAAATAGTTTTTTCAGCTCGGTTTCACCTGTGTAACCGATAATAAAAGCACCGGCAATAGCCAGAAAACCACCAAATATCTCCACCGGACCAAATCTTTCGCCCAAAACCAAAACTCCGCCCAGTACCAGCATCACAGGATACATACTTCCTAAAAATGAAGTAACTGCGGGATCGGGAATAATATGGATGGAGAGGTAAAACGAGGTAGTTGTAAGTATTTCAAGAATGGCCAGTGCCAGTAATATGCGAATCTGCTTTTTGGTTAACTGCCTTATTTGACCTAACTTTTTATTCCATGCTGCATACAAAAAAATAAGCACGGAGCTTATGGCAAACCAGTAAACCCCGAACTGCGCCATGTGCACTTCATTCATTGCAGCTTTGCTGAATATGTATTCGTTGGAAAATGCCAGCGTGCCAATAATGGCAAAAAAGTACCCTTTAAATCTGTCCGATTTCATGCTACCGCTAAAAATTGGGGAGCAAAAATAAGAAAAATTAAAAGGGTAAATTCCAAATCAATTTGTTATTCCAAAACAAACCTGGTTTCCTTCACCTCATCGCTGCTGGTGCCTATGAAAACGATAAACTCGCCGGGTTCGGCCACAAATTCCAAATCGTAATTGTAAAATTTCAGGTCTTCTTCTGAAAGGGTAAAACTAACTTCTTTCGATTCCCCTGCTTTCAGGAATATTTTTTGAAACCCTTTCAGTTCCTTCACAGGACGGGTAATGCTGGTCACTACATCGCGAATGTAGAGTTGCACCACTTCTTCCCCGTCGTAATCACCGGTGTTGGTCAACGTCACCCTGGCTTCCAGTGTTTCATCCGCAGAAATTGTCGTTTTACTCAATGTTATTTCGCTGTACTCAAATTTGGTGTAGCTCAACCCGTAACCAAAAGGAAACAGCGGCGAGTTGGGTGAATCGAGGTAATTGGTTTTGAATTTCTCAAATGTATCGCCTTCCTGTGGCCTTCCGGTGTTGCGGTGCGCGTAGTAGATGGGAATCTGTCCCACATTTCGAGGGAAAGTCATGGTTAGTTTTCCTGATGGATTATAATTCCCGAACAGCACATCAGCAATTGCATTTCCGGCTTCCACGCCAGGATGCCAGACCTGCAAAATAGCATTGGCCAGTTCGTTTTCCTCTACCAGTGCCAGCGGGCGGCCGCTCATCATCACGAGCACCAAGGGTTTTTCTGTTTTTGCGAGCGCACGCACCAGTTTTTTCTGATTTTCGGGAAGTTGCAGGTTGGTTCGGTTAGCTGATTCACCGCTCATTTCGCTGGCTTCGCCAACCACTGCAACAATTACATCTGCCCTTGCCGAAACAGCCAGTGCCTCGCGAATCATTTCTTCCGGCGAGCGCTCATCGATTTCTACTTTCGGCCCGAACACATTGATTTTTTCAGCATATTCCGGATCATCCACAATATTGGCTCCTTTGGCGTAAAGGATTTCTACCTCGTCACCAACAACAATTTTGACTCCATCGATAACTTTCACTGCCAGGTGATGTTCGCCCGTGGGCGCCCAGGTTCCAAGCATGTTGTTCTGGCTGTCGGCCAGCGGCCCCACCAACGCCACCGTTCCCGACTTTTTCAGCGGCAAAACCTGATTGTTATTCTTTAGTAATACAAACGAACGGGCTGCCACATCACGCGCTGCCTGCCGGTTTTCAGCCGTTAATATTTCTTTTTCAGGACGCGTTTCATCGAAATATCTGTACGGATCATCAAGCAAGCCCAGTTTATATTTCGCCTCCAAAATTCGGCGACAGGCCAAATCAATTTCCGCTTCTGTCACTTTTCCTTCTTCCAGTGATTTTTCGAGGGTCGTTAAAAATCCTTCGCCCACCATGTCCATGTCGAGACCGGCTTTGAGCGAAAGTGCTGAAACCGCCTGTAAATCGCCCATTCCGTGTGCAATCATTTCATTTACAGAAGTGTAGTCGGAAACAACAAAACCATCGAATCCCCACTGGTCGCGCAGTAGATCGGTAAGCAGCCATCGGTTTCCCGAAGCAGGAATTCCGTTCACATCGTTAAACGACGACATCACACAGCCTGCACCGGCATCAACAGCCGCTTTGTAAGGCGGCATATAATCATTAAACATCCGGTTACGGCTCATGTCCACTGTATTGTAATCGCGACCTGCTTCCGAAGCACCATACAATGCCATGTGTTTTACAGTGGCCATCATTGTATTTTCGTGTGCCAGGTCGTCCTGTTGATAACCGCGTACCATGGCTTTGGCCACAAGCGAACCGAGAAACGGGTCTTCTCCTGCACCTTCGGCCACACGTCCCCAGCGCGGATCGCGGGCAATATCGACCATGGGCGAGAAATTCCAGAAAATACCGTCGGCAGTGGCTTCCTGTGCTGCAATGCGTGCAGTTTTTTCAATGAGTTCCATGTCCCAGCTTGCAGATATTCCAAGCGGAATGGGGAACGTGGTTTTGTATCCGTGGATTACATCGGAACCAAAAATCATCGGGATTCCCAAACGGCTTTCTTCAATGGCCAGTTGCTGAGCCTGCCTCACCTTTTGGGGACCGGAAACGCCAAAGATTCCACCAACATTACCTTCTTTAATTTTGGCCTCCACATCGGTACTTACCACTGAACCGGTCGGAATTCCTCCGCCGGGAGTTATTAAGTTTAGTTGTCCAATTTTCTCCTGAACGGTCATTTGGCTCATTAAATCGCCGACAAACCGGTCCATATCCGATTCTTTTTCCTGCTGTCCGCACGAAATAAACAAGGCAAAAGCAATTGTCAAAAACAATAATTTCTTCATAATTATCTGATTTTTATTCAATTTCAATGATTTCTGTTTGTGCTGAAATGCCGTTCTCATTAAACGCTTCTATGGTGAAATAATAGGTTGTATTTTTATCCAGGTTGCGCATCAGCAATTCGTCGTCTTCATAAATCAGCCACGACTGATACAATTTGTCCGGCGCAATTCCCCAACGGATGTTGTAGCCTTGTGCGCCTTTTACCGGGTTCCATGAGAAAGTGGCATCTCTGCGGTCGGATTCACGATTAACTTTAAACCCTTTTACCTGAGCTGGTTTTTCACCTAAACCCAACCCAAAAACCCTGATTTCGGACATCGCCAGGTTCGCGCCCGGCACTTCAATATTATTATACCGGATAAATTTACCATTAACCGGATGACTGAGAACAATGTAGGCATTGGGTGTGTCTTTCCAGCTATTGCTTCGGTCAACCACTGTTTGCCAGGTTTCGCCATCTTCCGAAACCTCAATGGTGAATCGATGCCGAAGCCCATCCACGCGTGTGTATATACCCGATTCGTGATCGTGATAATTCAGTTGAAAGGCATAAATTTTTCCCGGGTTCACCATTTCAATTTCCACCCATTGTTTATCGTCATTGGCTTCTGCCACCCAATAGGATTTGGGACTTTCATCGGTCAGTAATTCCGAAGTAATTTCTCCTTCTCTGTTCCTCACCAGCGGCATTTCAGAAATTTCATAATCGTCATCGGTTGAAGTACTTTTCCGAATTTGCATTTGCGATGAAGAGACGGTGGTTTTGCCTTTGTAAGACAGCAACATCCAACCGTTATGCTGTCCGGCTTTTGTTGGGTGACTGGGCGCAAACCGCGGGTAATCGCCGTAATGCGTATCGGAGTGCATCAGGCCTTCGTCATCAAAATAAGTGGGGAACATGCACACACGGCGTTCCCAGTGTGAGTTGGAAGCCAAAGCCATGGTGGCAAAATGCCAGTACTGCCCGTTGGTTTGTTTCACCGTTACCCCGTGGCCGGCGCCGTTGGTAAAGCCACCCGGCTTAAAACTCATCGGATTGTTTTTCATGTAAGTAAACGGGCCGAGCGGTGTTTCCCCAATGTAAACGCCATCGGCATAAACATTAAATTGGGTGCCGGGCGCGGCATACTGCAGATAGTATTTGTCATCATGTTTTGTCATTGAGGCACCTTCCATGTAACCCTCTTTTAGCGTTGGATGGAAATTGTTTTCGCCAAAACGTTCCCAGCCGTGTTCTTCTTCCACCAGGTTGATTAATTCTTTTTGCACCCCGGTTTCCAGAAAACGATCGTTTTTATTCAGTTCCTTCACCCGAATTGGATGTACATTGGATGAACCCCAGTACAAATAAGCTTTTCCGTCATCGTCAATAAATAATTCGGAGTCCTGAATGTTGTTGGTGATGGAAGCGGTGGGTGTCCATTTCCCGCTTTTGGGATCGTCGGTATAAAGAATGCTCCCGTACCCGGCGGGGTCACCGGCAAAATAAACCACCGAATCTTTGTAATTAAATGCCGTTGGCGCGTTGCTTCCTTCGAAAAACCACTGCGCCGGTTTGATAAACTGCCAGTTGACCAAATCTGTTGAATGCCAGTATCCAAACGAGCGGGTGACAAACATGGAATATTCGCCCCTGAATTCAATGACTGCCGGATCGGCGCCCGAACGGTAAGAAATATTCCGGCTCGAATTGTAAACCATGTAGGTGTAATCGATGTCGAGCGGGTTGCAGTAGGTTTGCGGGACTGGTTCCTGCCCCAGAGCAGAAAAACTTATAATTATAAACAACGCGGCAAAAGTTCTTTTCATTTTAATTTGTTTTGAATCAGCAGTTTTGTATTAAAAATGAATTCTCCGTCGGACAGTTCAACAATATAAAATCCGGAATCAATACCCGAACAATCCACTTTGAAATCCGCAGGAGACGATGCAATTTCTTTCGTTAAAACAAGTTTCCCACCGAGATCTGTCATTCTTATTGTAATTTTTTTGTTCTGAAAAGAAGGATTCGAATTGATAAAAAAATAATCTCCGGCAGGATTCGGATAAATTTTCAGGTCAGCTTTTATTTCCTGTATTTCTGAAGAAGAGGAAACTTGATACTGAAATCCCAGTTTATCGAGTCCGGCCTGCACATCGGCGTCCTCCATCACGGTATTCCAAAGCAGGCCGGTGCGGTGGTTTTCCAGCATCACTACAATGGGGCCCTGGTCGATTCCAATATACGCTTCCTGCACCCAGCCGAGGTTGTCGTTAAATGCATCGTACGGTCCGAATTTCCCAAACAATTCTTTTCCTCGTTCGCGGTAAAAATAGTTGAGTGCTTTCATGGATTCCTCGGGCGTGTAGGGCATGCTGCCCAGTGCTGCCGTGGGGCTGATGGTCCCGTTGTCGTTGTGTACCGGCTGGTGGGCGGTGTAACCATACGGATCGTCGCTGGCGGTGAGCCCCCAGTTTTTATCGCTGTAATTGGCATGATCCTTCGGATTATCGATTGCATACGTATGATGGATTTTTGCCGTGTTCACGTGTTCCTGCCAGTAATTGGCATACTTGTCGGATAAACCGTGCGGATTGATGCCCAGGTGTGAATAGTGAATCCAGAACAGCGGGCCGCCCCAGTCGGGCGACAAACGGATTTCGTGGTCGTAAAATGTGCGCGGATTAACCATGGCGCCATTGCCTGCCCAACCCTGATCGTAAACCACTTTGGAAACACCGTGGGTGGGAGAGGAGGCAGCCATAACATAAGTTACGAGGCATTCGTTCCAGCCGGTTACTTTCATGTTTTTCTGAAAGTTGATGTTGGGCGACCAGTGCCAGAACAACACATTTTGGCCGTTGCGGTACCAGTCCCAGTCGATGCCGCGCCAAAGTTCATCAGCCGTCTCCCGAATTTGAACCGATTTGGCATCGGCGTCGGTGAAATAGTTTTTCAGGGCAATCAACCCCTGGGCAACAAACGACGTTTCCACAAGGTCGCCGCCATCGTCGTCGGTAGAAAAGGGCTGTGTTTCGTATGTGTCGGCATTGTACCAGTGCGACCATGCGCCATGGTGCCGTTCGCAATTTTCCAGAAATTCCAGGATATTCAGAATCCGGTCTTTGATTTCTTCCTGTTGTTTGTATTCCCGTTCGTGGGCCACAATCATGGCCATTAATCCCATGCCGGTGGCGCCCGAAGCGGCGGTGCTTCCGTTTCCGTTGGAGCGTTCCAGTGCCATGCCGGTAGCCTGGTGGGCGCCTTCCCAAAAATACCGGAACGAATATCGCTGCACCATGTCCATCAGTTCATCATCAGAAAAATCGCGGATTTGAACTGAGGTTTCTGCCGGCTCCGATTCATTTTCCTGAAAAGTGGAAACCACCCGGTAAAGCACCTCGCTGTTCCGCTCCTGTTCCGAAACGAAATCGAGGTAATAATTTTCGGTGGTTTCGGCACGCTGTTCATAATTCGCTCCCCCGTCGAACGAAGCGTAAATACGGTAAGCCAAATCTTCCATGGGAAAATCCCAGTTCAGTTCGGCATGACTGTCGTAACCTGTTGCCACAAGATTTTCTACGGCAGGAATTTCGGAAATTTTTTTATAGGCTGAAATTTCGTCAATCAGAATCAGTCGCGATGTTCCGTTACTTTCCGACTGATTAAAAATGATGCCTTTTACTTTGGTGAAATCGAGGTCAGCACTTTCGCTGTCGTTAAAAAGCACAGATAGCGGGAATTTCACTTTTGTCCATTCACCTACCGGAATATTTTCGTTGTAATCTGCCAGGGAAAAAAGTTGCGAGTTCACATCGCCCGAACCATTTTTATTTACCGCCCGGAAACCAATTAAGGGCAATGCTGAGGCCGGAAGTTCAGTCTCATAAAAAAGATAAAATGCCAGCGAATCCAAACAGGAAATATCAGCGGTTGACCAGTCGGAACGATAAATGGTAGCCCGCCAGTTGCCGTCTTCAGCCGAAATGTAGTTGAATTTCAGCGAAGTGGAACCTTTATATGCCGTGGTGGAGCAAGGTACTTTGTCGTTGTATTGCGGAGCGCCGGGCGGGTGCGTAAATTCGAACGTACTTTCTCCCAGATTGTCTTTACTAACTACACCTTGATCGTAAAATGTATTGTCGGTTCCTTCGGTAAAAAAGAATACTTCCTGCGCCCGGGCAATTCCCTGTGCAAAAATTAATATTCCGGTTAAAAACAGGATTCTTACCATGATTAGTCAAAATGCGGACTGCTAAAATCCAGTTTTTGCAATCCCTGCTGCACATCTTCATTTTGCATGAATAAATTCCACAACAACCCGGTGCGGTGGTTTTCTATCATCACCGGAACCGGTCCCTGATCGATGGCAAGGTAACGTTGCGGATACCATTCGTACTCTTCGCTAAATGCATCGTAAAAACCGTATTCACCCCGGATTTTATCGCCCAGATTTTCGTAAAAATGACGGATAACCGGCATTACTTCATCGGGTGCATACGGAAATGATGAGAGTGCCGCTGTGGGCGAAATCACACCCAAATCGAACGACGGACGGTGCCCGGCATAACCGGTTTGCCCGGAATTGCCTGTTTCTGGTTTTTCGTCGGTCTGCCCTCTGAAAAACTGTCCGGCACCCGGAACAGAATAACTTGAAGTAAGTCCCCAGCAGTTTTTGCCGTAACCTTTATAACCGTTTGGATTTTCGATACAATGCTGCCGGTTAATCATGGTGTGGGCAACGTTCAACTCCCAGTAATCGGCATATTTGTCAGTGAGCCCGCGCGGGTCAAGGCCGAGATAAGAATAATGCGCCCAGAAAAGTGGTCCGCCTTTTTCGGGATCGGCGTGGTGCTTTAAACGCAATGTGTGGCCCCAGGTGGTATTTTCACCTGAAATAGCGCCGTTTTGCGCCCAGCCTTCGTGATAAACTTCGGGTTTAACAGGATGAGTGGGCGAAGCAGCTGCCAGAATGAAAGTAATCAGGCACTCGTTGTACCCGGTAATTTTATGGTTCATTTCCCAGCCCACATTAGGCGACCAGTGCCAGTAAAGTGCGTTTTCTCCGCGAGTGTACCAGTCCCATTCCACTTCGCGCCAAAGTTGGTCGATTTTGGCCGACAGTTGCTGTTCTTCGGCATTTCCGTCTTTAAAATATTCTTTTACCGCCAGTAACCCCTGAACCAGTAACGACGTTTCCACTATGTCGCCCCCATCGTCATTTTTTGAAAACGGTTTCACTTTCCCGGTTTCGCCATTCAGCCAGTGCGGCCAAACACCGTGAAAACGGTCGGCCTTTTCCAGGAAATCCACAATATGCTGAAAGCGTTCAAGACCCTGTTGCCGGGAAATAAAACCGCGTTCGATTCCCACAAGAATTGCCATGAGGCCAAACCCGCTGCCGCCGGTGGTTACAATGTGTTTATCGTTTTGCGGATAGACGTCATCGGCATGGAACCGTTCGCGTGCCATTCCGGAGTTGGGTTCGGCGCCATCCCAGAAATACTGAAAATAGCGGTACTGCACTGAATCGAGCAGTTGTTCGTCGGAAAGAGAAACGGCACTTTTTGTTTCCTGCTCTCCTCCGTTTTTCTTAGATTGCCCGCATCCTGTTGCCAGAAAAATCAACAAACCAACCATTATAAAATTCTTCATATTCTCTGTTTAAAAAAAGAAAGGCCGCCCGAAATTAAACCAGGCAGCCTTTCAACCTACTAAATGAAACTAACTAAACTAAACTAACCTGGCCATGAAAAACAGAAAACGTATTAAAGTTCTGCATTCATCATGGCTTGAACATCTTCCTGCGAAAGTGCTTTGTGGAATATATATAACTCATCCATCTGGCCAGGCTCTGCATTATGATTCCATCCGGAAAAATTTGGCTGGCCTGACATAATTGATAAATCGCCAACTCCTGACCAGTCAATCCCCGGAAATTCGACCTGGCTAACCTGCACTCCGTCCATGTAAAATGCTGCCTCAGTTTCTGTAATTGAAATCGCGAAATGAACCCAATCGGTTTGAGATGTTGGATCGATGGTTGCCGGCGCGCCGGGGTTTAACCAGGTTGCGTTTGTTCCGTTACCAATAAGGAGCAAAAACTTCTGGCTGGTAGCGTTTCCTTCTCGGATGAACCCAAACCCGCTTGGTTTATCTGATGGACCTGCCGGTTCAGCAGGTGCTATTGAAATAATTCCAGCCCTATCTGCAGAGGCATCAATTTTTAACCAAAAACTGGCACTAAATTCTGATCCTTGAGCTAGTCCTGCAGACGGAAAAGTTAAATATGAATCGGTTGCTCCAAGATAGGAATCTCCTGATAAACCACCCCCAAAACTGAAAGAGGGAGATCCAACTTCGGTTGCTTCGGTTTCACTAACTGCATCTTCATAATTCCCATCAAAATCCATATAAAATACAGCTTGTTCCTTAAGCATTATTGTTTTAACTTCTTCCTGGGTAAGTGCTTTATTAAATAATCTTAATTCATCCATCTGGCCAGGCTCTGCATTATGATTCCATCCGGAAAAATTTGGCTGGCCTGACATAATTGACAAATCGCCAACTCCTGTCCAGTCAATGCCCGGGAATTCTCCCTGACTAACCAGTTCGCCATCCATATAAAATGCTGCTTCTGTTGCTGAAATCGTGATTGCAAAGTGAATCCAACCATTCTGAACTGTTGGATTTATTGTAGCCGGATCTCCCGGGTTAAACCATGATGCATTGGTGCCATTACCAACAAGAAGTAAAAACTTCTGACTGGTAGCTCCACCTTCACGTATAAATCCAAACCCGCTTGGTTTATCTGATGGCCCTGCTGGTTCAGCAGGTGCTATTGAAATAATTCCGGCCCTATCTGCAGAAGCATCAATTTTTAACCAAAAACTGGCACTGAATTCCTCACCTCCGGCAAGACCTGCTGAAGGGAAAGTTAAGTATGAATCTGTAGCTCCGTCATAACCGGTACCACCAAGGATACCTGGGCTAAAACCTGGAGAACCAACTGCTGCAGCACTGCTAAGACTTACCATATCTCTATATTCATTGTTAAATGGCATATAAAATACTTCGCCCGGATACAATGGAACATAAGGCGGTGCTTTGGAAAAATTCACATTTTTTGTTGTGGTTTTTCCTTCCAAATCAGTAGCGGTAACAGAAAGTACATGGGTTCCTGTGGTTACATTATCGAAAAGGTATTTTTGTTTAAAAACACGGTAATCCAGAAAATCATTAAAACTGGCAATTTCATTTCCATTAATTAAAATTGAAACAGACCCAATCTCAATGTCATCGCGTACTTCAAAATCGATATTTAGTGAAGCAACGGCGTCATTGGTCTGAAGCTCGTATCCTTCAGGCGGAAACTTTACGGTTACCTGTGGTGCTGTTTCGTCGGGCCCCGGTTCCACTTTCGATATATCATCGATATAGTTTTGTGTACATGCACCGGCTAAAAAAACAGCCAAAGCAAAAAATATAATTTTGTTTATGGTTTTCATTGTATTCATTTTTTAGTTAATTCCTTCTGCCAATTGTGGTAATTCAGCAACCTGATCGGCCGGGAACGGCAAATAGGCTTTATCCATGGTGAATGTTTTGCCTTCGTGGCTCAATTCTGCTGTGTTCTCAGTTCTTACCATATCGTAAAAACGAATGCCCCATTCGGTTGCCAGTTCAGCAAATTTTTCATCCAGAACCTGCTGGGTTGTTACATTACTCAAATTGGTGAGTCCGGCCCTTGCCCGCACCAGGTTTACTGCCTGGTCTGCCGTTAAAGAGGCACTTCCTGATGCCCCTCTGGTTAATGCTTCGGCATACATGAGCAACATTTCGGAGTAGCGGATTACAATCAGGTTTTTGTTGCTTCCGAAACCTGTTCTTCCGGGAATGAGTTCAGTTGAAGGCTGAACAAACTTGCCGCTTACAAAATTGAGGCGGGCATTATTGTTGAATATATCACCTTCACGATTGGTGTTGGTTATCCATTCCGGAATGGAACCGTATTCGTTCTGAACCTGCGTAATACCATCGGGCGTAAATATAACCGAGGTTTCAAGACGCACAGTTTCTCCCCTGTCGAGCATAAATTTGATGTATTTCATGGTTGGTTCATAAAAACCCCAACCTGCACCTGCGCCTGATACTTTCGGTGTCCAGCCACCAATTCCAAATGGAGCAAAGCCGTGACCAAACCGGTCGCCTTCACCCTGGTTAAAGTCTGAAAACTGGAATTCAAGAATGTTTTCATCATCCAGTTTTCCGGCTTTTTTAAACAGGTGGTAAAAATCGTCGGCCAGCTCATATTCCCCCGAATTGATTATCGCAGAGGTTGCATCGGCTACGCCCTGGTAGTTTTCCAGTTCGAGATAAGCCAAGGCCTGAATGGCATAAGCTGTATATCTGGTCATTCCACCACGGATATCATTTCGTTTGTTGGGGTGCATATCAGGCAGTTGGGGAATGACCTCAGCCATTTCGTCCACAATGTATTGCATAACTTCCGCCTTATTGCTCAGCGGCGTATTTTGAATATTATCCAGTTCGTCGATGATAATGAGGCCGCCAAATGTTCGTGCTATGTTGAGGTATAAATAGGACCGAATTACCCTGCATTCGGCAATGTATTGATTGGCAAGCGCATCATTACCTGCAGCAGGCCTGTATTTTTCAATTTCATCCATTGCCGTAAACACATTCACAACATCGTTATAATGTCCCTGCCAAACGGCATTGGCATTCCAGTGGCTTGGAAAATATCTAAACTCATCCTGTTCCTGCATGGGAACCTGGTCTCCGGCAGCGTTTACATCATCACCACGTATTCCCAGCGTTACAGGTTCTTCCCAACCACGGGTATATAGTCCCTGGTAGGCACCCAGCAGAGGGAGAATCATATTTTCACCCACAGTGTAATCCACATCGCTTGTAAATGTTTCATTTTCAAAAGGAGCATCCAGTTTATCGGTGCAACCGATTACTGAAACCATTAATAATCCTGCAATAACAACAGGGATATTGAATTTGAATATATTTTTTACTTTCATCTTTTTCATTTTTTAGAATTTAAGATTTAGTCCCAATGTATATACTGCCGGCACAGGATCGAACTGTCTGTCGATTCCGTCGGGTATTTCCGGATTAAAGCCGTTGTATTTAAACAGGGTTAACGGTCTTTCGGCAGTAAAAGTAATTCTGGCATCGGGCATTCCTTCGCCAAAAAGTTCAGAGCCTTTTAAATTATAAGCCAATTGTGCATTTTGTATTCTGAAAAACGAACCGTCTTCTACCAGATAATCGCTGAAATTTTGGTTCCAGCCCCTTCTTAAACCTGAAGCCGACGGGTATTTATTGGAAGTGCCTTCGCCATTCCACAATCCGTTCGCCAAATCGGCATCAATGTTTGTATCATTGGTCCAGATAATTTCGCCACGTTTGCGGTTCAGAATTTTGTTGCCGGTTTGCCCCATGATATTCATGGAAAACTCGATGTTTTTGTAAGCTATTCCCATGGAACCTCCATAATTAAATGTAGGAATGTAGGAACCCAGGAATACCTTGTCATCATCGTCCAGCACATCATTTCCATCCTGATCTCTGAATTTTAAGTCTCCGGGAACAAGACCATTTGCTGAAGCTATGGGGTCGTTGTTAATTTCAGCTTCAGTTTGATAAACTCCTTCCACTTCGTAGCCATAAAAAGACATTAGAGGTTCGCCAATTTGTGAGCGCTGACGAAATTCTGCCGATCCTCCGTTTATATAAGCCTGACCGTAAAGGTCGGTTACCTCGTTTTTCAACGTGGAGAAATTGGCGCCAATATTGTACCTGAAATCGTTTGAAATTTTATTGCTCCAGTTCAAAACCACTTCAAAGCCCTGGTTACGAATGGTTCCAACATTTCTCAATACACTGCCACCCTGCAGCTTAAGACTAACCGGAATGGCTGCATTTTCGGTATCTCTGATATAATAATCCGATTCGATGCTTAAACGGCCATCAAACATTTCGGCTGTAATACCTATATTGGTGCCTGAAACGGTTTCCCAGCCCAGGTATCCAAATGTACTGGTTGTAACTGTTCCGTTCACTTGTGAGTCGTCTATTGCCAGAAAAACCGGATTGGTTGTATTTGCTCCGTCCTGCCGGGCAATTCTGTCATTTCCCAACTGGCCCCAACCGCCTCTTAATTTCAGATAATCGAACAGGTTAACTCCCTGGAAAAAGTTTTCTTCGGAAACTACCCAACCCAAACCAAATGCAGGGAAGGTTCCCCATTTTTCCTGGTATTTTGAAGTACCTTCCTGGCGGAGGGTAAAATAGGCAATGTACCTGTTGTTGTAGTTGTAGGAAATCCTTCCGAAATAGGAAACACCGTAAAGTCGTTCCGCATTGTCACCCGCAGTTTTAGATGATTGCGACAAGGATTGATCGATATACCATGAATTTTCATTCAGCGGAATATCTTCAGCATAACCGCTCAGGTAATCATACCATTCGTCACGATAGGAGGTACCCACCATAGCAGTTAAATTATGGCTGCCAAAACTATCGGTGAAAGTAAGTGTATTATCAAAAAACTGATTTACTTCGGTAGTCCGGGTGGATGATATCGATGAAAGCGCCCGGTTTGTGGAATTGGTAATATAATAAGGTAATCCAATATTCCTGCCTTTTAAAAACATAAGCGAAACATTGTAATTAGTTTTAAATTTCAGTTTATCCTGAATTAAATCTACCTCGGCATATATTCCGGAAAGTGCTTTCCGTATATCCTGTCTGTTTTCGTTAAAATCAAGGCTTAAAAACGGGTTTTGCGAACCACGGTATCCTATGAGCTGCGCACTTGAATAACGGCTTGGGTTAGCAATTTCGTCAGACAGGAGCTGTTCATAATTTTCATCATCAAAAACCGGCAAAATGGGCACTGCATGATATGCGCTGAACCAGGCTCCATCGCTTGCAATATACCTGGTTGCGTTGCTTATATTGAAGTTTACACCTGCTTTAAGCCAGTTGTTGGCCTGATGATCAATTTTAGTTCTTAAATTCAACCGTTTAAATGAACTCTCGCTTTCCAGCAATCCTTCCTGATCAAAATAGCTCATTCCAAGCGAATAAGAGGTTTTGTCATTCCCTCCCAGAATCGACAGTGAATGATTTTGCTGCAAGGCATAAGGTTTCATTATTTCGGCATACCAGTCGGTGTTCATATTGGGAACATTCGGATTTATCCGGCTTCTGCCATAGCGTTGCATGGCATTTTCAATAAAACTGATGTCGGCTGCTGAACCGGTTTGGTTGATGTTAACCCACAAACTGTTGGGCATTTGCCATTTGCAGCATATTTTGCGGCACCTGCATCCCAATGTAACCTTCATAAGTAATAACAGATTCAGTATTAAGTGACCCATCTTTGGTGGTAATAAGAACTACGCCATTTGCAGCTCTTACCCCATAAATAGCCGATGCCGATGCATCTTTTAATACCGAAAGTGTTTCAATGTCGGATGGATTCAGAAAATCGATATTATCGAAATACATTCCGTCAACCACATAAAGCGGCGATGAGTTGCTGCTGGTTGGGAACGATCCAATCCCGCGAATTCTTACCGTTGGTTCACCTCCCGGAGAACCGGCGCTAACAATTTGTACACCGGCAACCTTCCCCTGCAATGCCTGCATAGCCTGGCCGGAGGGTGTTTTTACAAGTTCATCTGCATTCACAGTTGTAATAGACGATGTAAGGTCTCTAACCTTTAACTGTCCATAACCCACAACCACAATTTCTTCTAAACCGATAATGTCTTCATTCATTTCTAAATTAATAGCGGTTGACCCATCAACTGCTATTTCTTCTGTAAGAAAACCAATGTAGCTAAAAACCAGGGTTGCATTAGAAGGAACCTCAATGGAATAATTTCCGTCAAAATCGGTTACTGTACCGGTTTGAGTTCCTTTCACCAGAACGGTCACACCTGGAAGTCCCAGGTTTTGTTCATCAGTTACCTTGCCTGTTACAGTTATATTTTGCTGTGCAAAAAGCATGGTAACCGAAAGAAAGAGAAGAAAGAAAATTGATAATTTTTTCATAGTTCATATTTTATTTCAGTTGTTTTTTCAAATTTCCGACATCCTTTAATAAATAAAAAATTACGTGCCTCACTACTGCTTCTCAATGGAAAATGAAGTAAGAGGTCGGCCTCATTTTTACCTCATCAAATTCAAATTTTGTTACTTATATATATATAATTGAGATGTTTAAAAATTGTTCATTGTTAAAAATTGAAATTAATTCAATACTTATTTTTATCGAATAATGTAGCTAATTTTCGATGGACAGATAAAATAAAATAACATTGAAATGGGTTACTCTATCTTATTATTGTTATCCACCAGCTTAATGATTAAAGATAAATCAGCCTGATTTTTAAAATGTTACATTATTTCTGAAAAATGTTACATTATTCACATATTTTTACATCAAGCGTAATTTTACTATCTTTTGCCTGACCTAATTTATATGAAAAAATATTGTTCCATATTTCAGGTTTTCATCCTCTTTGGTGTTTGTCAAAGCTCCTTTTTATGGGCGCAAACAACTGAACCGGGGCTAAAAAACTTTACCAAAAAAGAGTACAATGCTGCCAACCAGAATTGGTCGGTGGATGCCAGCCCAAATGGTTTTATGTATTTTGCCAACCATGCCGGATTACTCGAATTCGATGGCACAAGCTGGAAACTTTATAAACTACCCAACCAAACCATCCTGCGTTCAGTAAAAGTAATTTCTGACAGTATTATTTTTACCGGCGGATACCGGGAATTGGGATATTGGGAAAAAGATTCAAACGGAAAACTAAACTATCATTCATTAAATGAACTCGCAGGAGAACATCTTTCGCGAAATGATGAATTCTGGACCATTTGTACTTTGAATGATGAGGTATATTTTCATTCCTTTTCTAAAATTCTGAAATACAGTAATAATACCATTTCGGGAATATCGTTTTCAGGATTTGCCAACACCATGTGCAAAGTGGGTGATAAAATTCTTCTCGGAGTTTCGGAACAGGGTATTTTTTCCATTGAAAATAACGAAGCAGTACCTTTTATTACTGATGTAAGATGGCAAAACACGAGTTTCAGATTTATACTTCCTTACCATAATGAACAAATTTTGATAGGGACAATCGCCGACGGTATCTTTCTCTGGAACGGAGAAGAATTAAACGAATGGAATCCGGAATGGAACGATTATTTTATAAAAAATGAAGTGAACAGAGCGCATATAAATCCAAACGGAGAGTTGTTTATAGGAACAATTGTTGACGGTCTTTCGGTTTTTGATAAAAATGAGCAGCGGATTAAAAATTACAAAACATTAAACGGACTTCAAAATAACACGGTACTTGGAATTTCATCAGATATTTTTGGAAACACCTGGCTGGCATTAGACAGCGGTATAGATTTTATTTCAGAGAATTTCAACAATGGGATTGAGATTGAATCAATTCCCGGAATTGGCAGTATTTATGATGCCGCAGTTTTTGAAAATAAAATTTACCTCGGAACAAACCGCGGATTGTTTTCAAAATCTTCCGCCACAGGCAATTCCGGCTACCAGTTTATACCCGAAAGCCGGGGGCAGGTTTGGAACTGCTCGGTTTTAAATAATCATTTTTTCGTGGGTTTTAACCATGGAATATTATACATACAAAATGATCAAACCCAATTAATTTCTGAACAGGCAGGTGGTTTTTCCCTTAGGGAAGACCCCTTTGTTCCCGGACGAATAATTGAATCTACATACACCAGCATGGTTATTCTGGAACAGGAAAATTCGGTTTACAAACAAACCGGAATCATTAAAGGTTTTTACGATCTTATCCGCTATATTGAATTCGACCATCTGGGCAATCTTTGGGCCAGCCACATGCACCGTGGAATTTATAAACTTCAGCTTAATTCATCGCGCGACAGTGTTGTAAGTACTCAATATTACGGCGAAAATTCAGCCTTTAAAAAAGATCATTCCATTCATGTATTTAAAGTTGAAAACCGGATTGTTTTCACAACTGCCGATAAACTATTTACCTATAATGATTTGGATGACACCATTGTGCCTTTTACATTTTTAAATGAAGAACTGGGGCACTTTGCATCGGCACACCGGATTGTTACCGCACCTGAGAGCCACTATTGGTTTATTACCAAAGAAAAAATCGGATTATTTCATATTAGAGATAATATGGTAAAGCTGGTAAAATCAATTCCAAAACAGGTTTTTTCGCCCTATGAAATGATAGATGATTTCGAAAATATTCTGCCTCTGACATCAACAAAAGCCATTGTTTGTCTGGAAAACGGAATTGCACGGGTGGATGCTGCACAAACCGATACCCTATTTGAAATTAAAAATTTTACACCTACAATGCGGGAAATTTTGTTGACCAGCAGCCAGGGCGATAAGCTTATTGTTCCGGGAAACAGTGACAATGTTGAAATTAAACACCGGTTTAACAATGTCCATCTGCGTTATGCATTTCCGCATTTTACCAGCCAGCCCATTTATTTCCAGGCAAAACTGGAAGGGATAGATCAGGACTGGTCTGCGAAAAAAACGGAACCGGTATTTACTTTCGACAGGTTGCCGCCCGGTGAATTTACCTTGCTTATAAAAGCAACTGATGTATGGGAGAATGAAAGTAAACAGCACCAGCTTTTTATTGAAGTTTTACCGCCATGGTACCTGACCAGTTATGCACGAACCGGCTATGTTCTGGTTTTATTGCTAACAGTATTTGGGTTACAAATTTGGGGAATAAAGCGAACCCGAAAAAAGGAACGCAGACGGCTTGAAAAAAGAGAACAGGAACTGATAAAACTTCGAAATGAAAAGCTCCGAAACGAAATTGAGCATAAAAGCAAGGAGCTGGCCAACTCAACCATGGCGATAATTAAAAAGAATGAATTTCTGCTTAAACTGAAACAAGATTTTTCCAGGCATAAGGACCAGTTGGGTTCCCGGTATCCCGACAAATATTATTTAAGCCTTACCAGAAAAATTGACGACAACATATCCAGCCAGGATGACTGGCATTTATTTGAAACCAATTTTGAACGTGCCCATGAGCAATTCCTCCACAATTTGAAAGAGCAATTTCCTGATTTAACTCCCAAAGATTTACGATTATGCGCCTTTTTAAGAATGAACCTTTCATCGAAAGAAATTGCGCCGTTGCTGGGCATTTCTGTGCGTGGCGTGGAAAATCACCGCTACAGGTTGCGCAAAAAAATGGGGCTGGACCACGACGACAATTTGATTGATATGATTTTGAAAATGTGATGTTTCTATTAATTTAAGGTGTAGTTATACAATTTTCCACCTTCGCTGCCAACAACCAAATTTAAACCGGTTGAACTGTCGGAAAGTTTTCCAATGGTAAATTCGCTGTTCCCAAACAAAGGAAATCCCTGATGCAGTTTGCCATCTGGATTAAAAAGATAAATATGGTTTGATGTGGCATCTGTAACTCCAACTTTTTTCAGATCGGTAGCAAAAGTGTAAATATTTGGCTGGTGACCAATTGGATTGTCCAGTTTTTGGCTGAAGAGTTTTTTCCCGTTTTCATCCATTACAGTAACTTCACTTCCATCAACAAAAACAAAATCAGGAATGTCATTTCCATCTAAATCATCTGCAGTAAAAAAATGGTTTTCGCTAAACCGTGCCGTTTTCTTTTCTTCCACTTTTCCGTCGAAATAGAGATAATACACTTTTCCACCTGAATCGGTTGCCACTATTTTTGGCGTTCCGTTCAGATTAAAAACCAGCGGATTTTTACTGTTAGTAAACTGTTTAGAAACCGGAACCCGTGTTTCTCCCTGCCTGTCCTGAATGTAAATTTTCGAATTATCCTTAAATACGATATAATCATTCCCCGATATCCTGAAATGCTGAACCGGAGTAACTACCTCAGAATCAGTCTGACCAAAAATCCAACCCGAAATAATTTTCCCCTCAAAATCGTATGCATAAATTTTGCGGTCTTCCCCGGCTACAAAGTAGCGGTAATCGCGGTTATTGTAATAATCAAATACATTTACACCATTGGTGGCCGGAGATTTTAAGGTAATCGGAAAATGAGCCACATTGTTGCCGTTTCGGTCGATGAGGTACAATTTATCTTTGGTATTGAAAAGAAACTGCAATCTGCCGTTTTTGTAATAATCCACCTGTTTAATTTCGCTCAATACCGGGCCTGGCAGCGGAACAGTCCAGCGAATAAAACCTGAACCAGATATCAGGTGAAGGTTTTGCTGAACATCCTGAAAAATGATTTCACGATTGGCCTTGTCGGTGTGATTTATTACCAGCAGGGGCTTGGTAGCAATATCACTTCCGATTTGACTTTGCCAGGTAGTTTGTGCATTTTCATCCGTTTCGGTTTGGAAATCAATGGCCAGCGAATTCAAATATGAATTTTTGTTACGCTGAATTTGCCAGTTAACCATTCCAAACCGGCGAAGAGTTTCCTCTTTTTCCTCAATTTGTTTTAAAAGGCCGGTTGCGAAAATCTCATTTCGAAGGCTAAAAGCTTTATTTACATCCACAAATACATTAATATTTGTCCGGCTCAATCTGGTTTGCCGGAATTGCTGATACCCATTATCGCGCGCAAGTGTGGAGCCCCGAACCATGTTTAGCAAATATTCCTGCAAGCCCTGTTCGGTGTTTGAAAACACCAATAAATTATCGTAAACCGTTACAAACCTTGCATCAGCCAATTCAAAAGGACTGCCCATCCACAATCCGGGAAAAGAGGGATAAGGAAAGCGGTAAATGCGAAATTTAGTTTCATTATCTGTTGAAAAATCGGAAAACAAATTATTGATTTCGGTTTCGGTGAGGGTGGCATAATTAGCCATTAAATTCTGAAGTCGCTCTTCAGTTGCAGAGCGTCCTTCGGTATGTAAAATGAACAGGGTTGTTTTATTTGAGGGGTCAACCGGGATGGTTGTAGTGGCTGCAATCACTTCATCTTTTACCATGTCCTGAAAAACTTTTCGCACATTGGCCCTGAAACCCCGGTCGAATCTTTTCATCCGCTCTTCGCGGTGATAATATGCCGGAGAGTGGATATAAAACTCTTCCAGTTTTTCGAAATATGATTTCTTATCGGAAAAAGAAAAACTGCAAAAAAAGGAGGTATTGTATGGCAGAATTTCTTCTGCTTTGGAACGAACTGGTTGCTGGTTATCAAAAACCGACATAAAATGATTGAGCGAATCGTCGGCAGCAGAAGTTCCGTTTAATACAAGTTGTCCGTCTTTAAATTGAAAACCAAGTTCGCTCCAGGCTGCAAACTCCCTGAACTTTTCGGCATTTGATGTAAACTGAAAACGCGTGGTTACCCCAAATTCATCTGCTTTTTCAAAGGCTTTACGATTTAAAACTCCGGTAAAAAAACTGTTAATCCAATTGTGATTAATAAACAATGAAACGTCTTGAGATGAGGAATTCCTGTTCACTTCCAGAAAATACGGATTGTTTTGAATTCCGTTGGTTGAAAGTTGCCTGATGGCCTGTTCGATAATAATTGCCCGGTTACTTGCCAGCAGCAAATCGTCTGCAAAAGAGAAGAAAAGAATCTCTTTATTATTATTGTCAGTAATTTCCGTTATCTGATGTTTCCCGTAATCCCTTGAGTAATAATTAAATATTTCAGGAGGATATACGGTTTCAATAAATTCTGTCAAAGCATTTTCCCGGCTATTCGAACCCGAATTTGTGATGAGCAGAGGTACCAACTCATTTCTGCCGGCTGTTCCGTAAGCAAGCAGAAAAGAAGTGTTGCGTAAACTTTTTGGTAAATTATCCTTACCCAAAATTAAAGAATCTGCTTCATGTAAAAAGCTGAACCAGTTAGCACCAATTCCTGCTTTTTCCAATTCATTTACAAAAGAATTTTCGAATGGTATGCTCCGGATGGAATTCAATTCAAAAAAGAAAGGCGCCGATACCGGGACTGCCCTGTAAACAGAGGTGTCCTTTAAAAAAGGATTTGATCTGTTTGTAAAATAGAAGTATCCTGTGGCAGCCGCCAAAATGATAATTACAACAATAACCAGGTTACGTTTCATTTTTCCTGAGTTTTCCCCAAAACTACTAAAACCGGTGAGCTGGAAAGCAGAATTTTCTGATTAATAATGAAATGCCTGTTGTTGATAACTTGATTGCTACAACTGTTTGGCTACCTCAACTTCCTGGAATGCTTCAACGTGGTCGCCAACTTTCATGTCGTTAAAGTTTTCGATATTCAATCCGCATTCGTATCCGTTTTTCACTTCTTTCACATCTTCTTTAAAACGTTTCAGAGAGCCAAGGTTCCCGGTGTAAATTACAATACCATCGCGGATAACCCTGATTCTTGAATTCCGGGTAATTTTGCCATCGCGCACAATGCAACCGGCAACGGTACCTACTTTGGTCACCTTAAATGTTTCGAGGACTTCAGCAGTCCCGGTAATTTCTTCTTTAATATCAGGTGAAAGCATTCCTTCCATTGCTGCCTTTATTTCGTTAATGGCGTCATAAATAATGGAATACAAACGAATATCGATTTGTTCTTTTTCGGCGAGTTTACGCGCACTCATTGACGGTCTCACCTGGAATCCGATAACAATAGCTTCGGAGGCAGCGGCCAGCAGAATATCTGATTCTGAAATCTGACCCACCGCTTTATGCTTAATGTTTACCTGAATTTCTTCGGTAGAGAGTTTAATTAACGAATCAGCAAGCGCTTCAATTGAACCATCCACATCGCCTTTTACAATCAGGTTCAGTTCCTGGAAGTTTCCAATGGCAATGCGACGTCCGATTTCATCGAGGGTAATATGTTTCTGGGTGCGGAGACCCTGTTCGCGGGCAAGTTGTTCACGCTTGTTGGCAATGTTGCGGGCATCGCGTTCATTTTCCATTACGTTAAACTTATCGCCAGCCTGTGGCGCACCGTCGAGACCTAAAATGATGGCTGGTTCAGCCGGCCCGGCAGCATCAATCTTCTGATTTCGCTCGTTAAACATGGCTTTTACGTGGCCGAAATACTGTCCGGCCAAAACAATGTCACCGGCTTTAAGTGTTCCGTTTTCAACCAAAACTGTGGCCACATAACCGCGCCCCCTGTCCAGTGTCGATTCGATAATAGTACCTGTTGCCCTTCTGTTTGGATTGGCTTTAAGTTCCAGTAATTCAGCCTCAAGTAAAACTTTTTCAAGAAGTTCATCGATGCCAGTGCCTGCTTTTGCCGAAATATCCTGCGACTGGTATTTTCCTCCCCAGTCTTCCACCAAAAAGTTCATGTTGGCCAGTTCTTCCTTAACGCGTTCAACATTGGCGTTGGGTTTGTCAATTTTATTTATGGCGAAAACAATGGGTACGCCAGCAGCGGTTGCGTGATTTATTGCTTCAACTGTCTGGGGCATAACGTTATCGTCGGCAGCCACAATAATAATGGCAATATCGGTAACCTGTGCACCACGTGCACGCATGGCAGTAAATGCTTCGTGGCCCGGGGTGTCGAGGAACGTAATTTCACGGCCGTCTTCCAAACTCACGTGGTAAGCTCCAATGTGCTGGGTAATACCTCCGGCTTCACCGGCAATTACGTTGGTGTCTCTTATGTAGTCGAGCAATGAAGTTTTTCCGTGGTCAACGTGTCCCATAACAGTAACAATGGGCGGACGAGGTTTTAAATCCTCTTCGGCATCTTCTTCAGCGTCAAATGAATCCTGCAGATCGGCACTTACAAATTCAACTTTGTACCCAAATTCTTCGGCCACAATAGAGAGCGTTTCAGCATCGAGCCGCTGGTTAATGGACACGAACAACCCAAGGCTCATGCAAGATGAAATAATTTCATTTACATTTACATTCATCATATTGGCCAGTTCGTTAACCGAAACGAATTCGGTTGCCTTCAATACTTTTTTATCCTGGGTTTGTTTTTCCTGGTCTGCCTGTGCCCTTTCACTGGCTGCAGCTCTTTTATCACGACGGTGTTTGGAACCTTTTGATTTTCCTTTTGAGGTCAGACGTGCCAGCGTATCTTTAATTTGCTTTTGAACTTCTCCTTCGTCCACCTCTTTTTTAAGCAGAACTTTTTTTCTTTTACCGGTTGGTTTCTGTGATTGTTGATCTCCTCTTCCCTTTTCTCCGGGTTTATCTTCAAATTTTATCCTGCCTGATTCTTTGACTCTTTTTCTTCTTTTTTTCCTGGCAGTTGAATCGGAAGTATCTTTTTGAACACCTGTTTTTTTCTCGGGTAAATCAATTCTTCCAACTACAGTTGGCCCGTTAAGTTTGCCTGATCTGGCCCTTATTATTTCTTCTTTTTTAACAGGTACTTCCGAAATCTGTTCTTCTTGTTTGGCGGGAGCCTTTTCTTCCGGTTTGGTTGTGGGTGTTTTTTGTCGCCTGCGTTCTTTCCGTTCTTTTTCGCGTTCTTTTCTCGATTTTTTCGCAGGCCGCGTTTTTTGATTCAACGCATCAAGGTCAATTCTCCCGATTACTTTGAGTTCTTCCACTTTTGGAACTTCTGTTTCTATGGTTTCTTCTTTGGTTTTTTCCGCTTCTTTTTCCGGCTCTTTTTCTGGTTTTTCTTTTACTTCCGGGGTCTCAACCGGTTCTGGTTTTTCTTCTTTTTTGGCTGCAGGTTTTGCCTGTTCCTCAGTTTTTTCAACTTTTTGTGTTTTCTCTTTTTCAGGTTCTTTTTCCTGCTTTTCGGGTGCTGTTTTTTCTACTTTTTTTGCAGGTTTTTTCAGGCTTTCCAAATCAAACTTTCCTACAACCTTAATTTTATCTTCAGGTTTAGGCTTTTCAACAGGAGCTTCCTCCTCTTTTTTCTTTTTAACCTCGGGAGCTGGTGCTTTTTTGGGAGTTACTTTGGGAATTTCTTCTTCGAAATCCTCCTCTTCATCGTCAAAATCTTCTTCTTCTGCAGGCTTGTCATCAATAGAAATAACCTCCTGTTTTGGCCTGTGGCTTTTCAGAATTATTTTTTCTGATTCCTTTTTGAGGTTCAAATCAACTTTATACTCTTTTTCCAAAAGTGCCAAAGCGTCTTCAGAGATTTTCGTATTCGGGTTTGTATCGTAATCAAAACCTTTCTTATGCAGAAATTCCACGATGGTGTGAATTCCCACATTGAATTCTCTTGCAAGTTTACTAAGCCTTATTGTCTTGCCTGCTGTCATATAATCTTTTTTTCTTTTCCTAACCCTATATTAAAAGTCTCTGCAAGTTTAGCCAAAAGCTTTAAGAGTAGTTTAAAATTAAGTTTAATTTTTAGTTACTCAAATTCAGCCTTTAACACTTTCAGTACATCGTCAATGGTTTCTTCTTCCAGGTCGGTTCGTTTAATCAGCTCATCCCGCGGAATGTTCAATACATTTTTGGCGGTATCGCAACCAATTCCCTTCAGTGCATCAATAACCCAACCTTCAATTTCATCGGCAAATTCATCCAGGTTCACATCGTCGTCATCTTCTTCCATTTCGCGGTAAACATCAATTTCGTAACCTGTTAACTGGCTTGCCAGCCTGATGTTCAGACCACCTTTCCCAATGGCCAGCGAAACTTCTTCGGGTTTCAGATAAACCTCCGCCCTTTTGTCTTGTTCGTTTAATTTAATGTTGTTGATTTTTGCCGGATTTAATGCACGTTTAATGTACAACTGCGTGTTTGCAGAGAAATTAATTACGTCAATATTTTCATTCCTCAACTCACGAACAATTCCATGAATACGGGAACCTTTCATTCCCACACATGCCCCAACGGGGTCAATTCGTTCGTCGTATGATTCAACAGCCACTTTGGCTCGTTCGCCCGGTACACGCACAATTTTTTTGATGGTAATCAGTCCGTCAAAAATTTCAGGAATTTCAAGCTCGAAAAGCCTTTCGAGGAAAGTCGGAGCTGTACGCGATAAAATAATAAGCGGATTGTTGTTTCGCAGTTCCACCTTATAAACAATTGCCCGCACGGTATCTCCCTTGCGGAAATAGTCTGATGGAATCTGTTCCTGTTTTGGAAGGATGAGTTCATTGCCTTCGTCATCCAGAATCAAAATTTCTTTTTTCCAAACCTGATAAACTTCACCGGTTACGATGTCGCCAATTTTGTCTTTGTATTTGCCATAAATATTGTCTTTCTCCAGTTCCATAATTTTACTGGCCAGGTTTTGACGAAGATTTAAAATGGCACGCCGGCCAAAATCAATCAGTTTTACCTCATCAGTCACATCTTCACCAACTTCGTAATCGGAATCAATTTTTTGCGCTTCAGAGAGTGAAATCTGCAGGTTGGGATCTTCCAGTTCATCGTCTTCCACCACCTCGCGGTTTCTCCAAATTTCAAAGTCTCCTTTGTCGATGTTAATAATTACATCGAAATTTTCGTCGGAGCCGTACTGTTTAATCAGCACGCTTCGAAAAGCATCCTCGAGTACGCTCATCATGGTCACCCGGTCAATGTTCTTCAGTTCCTTGAACTCGGCAAAAGTATCGATAAGGTTAATATTTTCCATCGCTATTCTTTTTATTTAAATGAAACTACAACTTTTGCGCTTTTAATGTCGCTATATTCAATTTGATGTTCTCTCACAATCAACTGTTTCTTTTTATTTCCTTCCACTTTTTCGCGGGCAGAAGTTTCAAACAAAATAAATTCAGGTTTTACTTCTTTTAAAAGGCCTATACGTTTTGTTCCGTCGGCAGTTACAATTTCCAATTCACGTCCGGTGTTTTTCAGGTACTGCTCTTTTACCCTGAAACTTTCAGTTAACCCCGGCGATGAAACCTGCAATTCAAAATCTTCTTTCTCCCTGTCGAGGTTGCTTTCCAGATGCCGGCTGATTTCCACACACCGGTCGATGGTAAGGCCGTCGAAACTGTCAACAAACACTTTGATGGCATTTGACGCACTTACCTGCACATCAACAAGGAAAGCCTTTTTATCAAGCTTTTCCTTTACCAGTTCCTCTATTTTCGCCTTGTTCACCATATTTGCCAGTAACAAAATAGGGAACCTCTGGTCCCCTATTTCAGGTTTTCTGAAAAATCTGCGCAAAAATAGTAATTTCTTACTTAAATACAAAAAATTGAGGAGTTGATAAATGCCTTAAAGCGAATTAATTAATCTTTTGTATTTTTAGCCTTTGAATAAAAGAAAATAAGTGACTGACTATTTTATAAACAAGAAGAAAATAATTAACGACCCGGTGTTCGGGTTCATCAATCTGCAGTCGGAACTGGTATTCGACCTGATTGAACATCCTTATATGCAGCGACTTCGGCGTATAAAACAGCTTGGTCTTTCATACCTGGTTTACCCGGGAGCCAATCATTCGCGGTTTGAGCATGCACTTGGCGCCAGTCATTTAATGCGGCAGGCTATTTCGGTTTTGCGGCTGAAAGGCCATGAGATTTCAGAAGAAGAAGCTGATGCAGTTACGGTGGCTATTTTGCTCCACGACATCGGCCATGCCCCGTTTTCGCATGTTCTGGAAAACACTTTGGTGGAAATTCCGCACGAAACCATTTCCCTGCTGATGATGAACGAGTTGAACCGGCAATTTAACGGAAAGCTGGACCTGGCCATCAAGATTTTTAAAAACCAATACAAAAAACAGTTTTTGCACCAGTTGGTTGCCAGTCAACTGGATATGGACCGGCTGGATTACCTAAGCCGCGACAGCTTTTTTACCGGTGTGGCTGAGGGAATTGTGGGCATTGACCGCATTATTAAAATGTTAACAGTTTGGAACGACCAACTGGCCGTTGATTACAAGGGAATTTATTCCATTGAAAAATTTCTGATTGCCCGCCGGTTGATGTACTGGCAGGTTTATCTTCACAAAACAGTAGTTTCAGCAGAATTCCTTTTGATTAATATATTAAAAAGGGCAAAAGAACTTTGGGCACAGGGTGAAAATTTATTCACCACACCCACACTGAAATTATTTCTGGATAATAATTTTTCGCACGCTGATTTTTTTCAAAATATATTGGTACACGGGAAAAATGTACTTGACTGGTACGCATTGCTCGACGACAACGATATTTTATCTTCGGTAAAAGAGTGGCAATCGCATTCCGACCCGGTTCTTTCGAAACTTTCGCAAAATCTAATTAACCGGCAACTATTCAGAATAAAACTCACTGACCGGCCGGTTTCTAAAAAATGGATGGAAAAAACGTTAAATCAAATTACAAAACAGATTACAAACGATAAAAATTTGTCTTCCTATCTGCTCATGTCAGGTGAAATTACAAACAGCGCTTACAACCGGCATACCGAAAATATTAAGATACTTTTTAAAAACGGGAAAGTAAAAGATATGGGGAAAGCATCTGACATAAACCTCTCGGTTTTAACCAAAACCGTTAGGAAATATTTTACCTGTTATCCAAAAGAATTGGACATTAATTAGTTTAAACCTATATTTGCATCGCAAAAAAAATGATGAATGGAATTTAAAGCTACAGACATTGCTTCGTTTCTGAACGGAGAAGTGGTTGGAGACGGCAATGTTAAAGTGTCTGGCGTTTCGAAAATTGAGGAGGGGCAACCTGGCACACTCTCTTTTCTGGCCAATCCGAAATACGAAAATTACATCTACAACACAAGTTCATCCATTGTATTGGTGAACCGAACGTTTAAGCTTAAATCAGAAGTACAAGCTACATTAATTAAAGTTGACGATGCCTACCAGGCTTTTGCCTCGTTACTTGATTTATATATGCAGGCAAAAGAGAGCACCCGCCAGGGAATTGAGTCACCCGTTTCTATTCACGAAACCACAAACATTGGAACCGATGTGTATATTGGAGCATTCACCAGCATCGGAAGAAATTCCAAAGTTGGAAAGGGCACAAAAATATTTCCGCAGGTATTTCTTGGTAACAATGTTAGTGTTGGCGAAAATTGTATTTTATACGCAGGTGTTAAAGTTTATGACGATTCTGTAATTGGTAACAACTGCATTTTACACTCAGGATCTGTAATTGGTTCCGACGGGTTTGGGTTTGCACCGCAAGAAGACGGCACCTACAAAAAAATCCCTCAAATAGGGAATGTAATTCTTGAAGAGAATGTGGAAATTGGCGCAAACACGGCAATTGACTGTGGAACATTTGGTTCTACCATTATCCGCAAAGGAGCAAAAATTGACAACCTGGTGCAGATTGCCCATAATTGCGATATTGGAGAAAACACCGTAATTGCTGGTCAAACTGGTATGGCAGGCACTACCAAAGTAGGGAAAAACTGCAAATTTGCCGGCCAGGTTGGGCTTGCCGGTCATCTAACCATTGGCAACAATGTTCAGATTGGCGCCCAGTCAGGTGTTAGCAAATCAATTAAAGATAACGAAATTGTACTGTCTTCGCCGGCAGTAAATTACAGAGAAGCAATTAAAACATATACCATTATCCGGAACTTGCCAAAGCTCCGCGAAGAATTAATACAGCTTCAAAAAGATGTTGAATCCTTGAAACAGGCAAAAAATGCCGGTTCAAAGTAAATTTCAGGAATGGTGGTAAAACAAAAAACATTAGCCAATTCATTTAAAATTGAAGGCAAAGGGTTGCACACAGGTGTAACTGTAACCATGAATTTTTTGTCGGCTCCCGAAAACCATGGATTTAAATTCAAGCGTATCGATTTGGAACACCAACCCATTATTGACGCCGATGTTGATTTGGTGGTAGATACATCGCGGGGAACATTGCTTGAAAAAGATGGCGCCCGCATTGGAACCATTGAACATGCACTTGCTGCACTTGTTGGCATGGACCTCGACAATGTACTGATTGAGGTGAACAACGAAGAAGCCCCAATTATGGATGGCAGTTCACGTTACTTTGTGGAAGCCATTGAAAAAGCAGGCGTGATTGAACAGGATGCTGAACGGGAATATTTCGAAATCAGTGAAAAAATAGAAATTTACGACGAAATATCAGATTCCCATATTGTTGCCCTACCTGATGACGATTACCGTTTGAACCTTACCATTTCATTTAAATCGAGGGTGCTAAACAACCAGTACGCCACCTTGGAATCTATCGGTGACTTTAAAACCGAAATTGCAAATTGCCGAACCTTCGTGTTTTTACACGAACTGGAATTTTTGCTGAATAACAACCTGATAAAAGGTGGCGAACTGAATAATGCCATTGTAATAATTGACAAGGGAGTAAGCCAGGAAGAACTCGATCGCCTGGCAGAACTTTTTCACCACGACCGTGTGGAAGTGAAACCACAGGGAATTTTGAACAACCTTGAATTGCATTTCGATAATGAGTGTGCACGACACAAACTGCTCGATGTAATCGGGGATTTGGCACTTTGCGGAAAACGTATCAAAGGCCGGATTATCGCTTCAAAACCAGGACACAGACCCAATACCATTTTTGCCCAGGCGTTAAAAGATGCCTGGAAAAAAACCCAGACCGGTGCGCCGGAATACGATCCCGAGGCCACCCCATTAATGGACACTGTTCAAATAAAAGAATATTTACCTCACCGCTATCCGTTTTTAATGGTGGATAAAATTTTATCCTTTACCGAATCGGAAGTAATTGGAATAAAAAACGTTACCCATAACGAACCATTTTTCCAGGGACATTTCCCTGACGAACCTGTTATGCCCGGCGTATTACTTATCGAAGCAATGGCTCAAACCGGCGGTTTGCTTGTTCTTTGCAAACTCGAAGGAAAATATTCAACATATTTTATAAGAATAGACAATGTAAAGTTCCGCAAAAAGGTAGTACCCGGCGATACACTTATTTTTAAGGTTACATTAACTTCACCCATCAGACGAGGCATAGCTACCATGAAAGGAGTAACTTACGTGGGCAGTAAAATTGTTGCTGAAGGTGAATTTATGGCCCAGATTGTAAAACAAAATGATAATTAATCCAGAATCAGAATAGCATTATGAAACAACCACTGGCTTATGTTCATCCCGATGCAAAAGTTGCAGAAAATGTTGTAATTGAACCTTTTGTATCCATTGATAGAGATGTAGAAATTGGCGAAGGAACCCACATTGGTTCCAGCGTAACCATACTGGCAGGCACAAGAATTGGTAAAAACTGCAAAATATTTCCGGGAGCAGTTATTGGCGCCATTCCGCAGGATCTTAAATTCAGGGGCGAATACACAACCGTTGAAATTGGCGATAATAATACCATACGTGAATATGTGACTGTTAACCGTGGCACAGCTTCAAAAGGAAAAACTGTGGTGGGAAACAACAACCTGATTATGGCGTATGTGCACATTGCCCACGACTGCAAGGTTGGGAACGCCGTTATTTTGGGAAACAACACCCAACTGGCCGGGGAAGTGGTTGTTGACGATTGGGCCATTATTTCGGGAATGACCGGAATACACCAGTTTTGCCACATCGGTTCTCACGTTATGATTGCAGGCGGATCGCTTGTGCGTAAAGATGTACCGCCTTTTATTAAGGCTGGCCGTGAACCGCTTTCCTATGTTGGGATAAACTCCATTGGGCTGCGGCGCAGAAATTACTCCAACGAAAAAATCAGGGAGATTCAGGACATTTACCGCTACATTTACCAAAAAGGGTTGAACAACGCCCAGGCAGTGGAAATAATTGAAGCCGAAATGCCGGCCACCCAGGAACGTGACGAAGTGTTGCTCTTTGTTAAAGATTCGAAACGAGGAATCATCCGGGGGTATTATCCAGATTAATTTATTCTCTGGCTTTATTTTTAAGCTTTCCTTTTAAATAAAATTTAAACAAATCCGGTTTCAAATTCAATTCCGATTTTGAAGAATGGATAATTGATTTATTTCAAATTATGACACGTACCATATTATTCAGCATTTTCCTGCTGTTTTCATTTTTTGTTTCAGCGCAGAATAACCATAATCACCATAATCATGAGCACACCGATTTGCATAAATACCACATTGGAGTGGGCGGAACGGTCGCATATTTAAAAGGTGAGTCTGGTTTTGCCCCAGGCGCTCACCTGCATTTTATCCGTCAGTTTGGGCATCAAAACCGCTGGGGACTGGGACTTGGTTATGAAACCATTTTTGACGAACACAAACACAACGGATTAAACCTGCTGGTAAATTATCATCCGCTGAAGCATTTGTCGCTCAACGTAGGCCCTGGGATTATTTTCAGTGAGCATGACGGAGAAAATGAAACGAAGCCGGCATTTCACACCGAAGCTGTTTACGAATTTAATGTGGGTAAATTCCACATTGGCCCCATGGCCGGTTTTGGAATCGACAAAGAAGACACCCATTTTTCAGTGGGTGTACATGTGGGGATTGGATTGTGAAAAAATAAAACAGTTGCTTTTTATAAAGAATTTCCATGCTCCCATCCCTGCGCCTGCAACTCTATTTTCGTACCGCCAGTAGTCATCAAATTTGCTCCTCCAGAAGCTTCGATAATTTCGCCAATGATCGTAAAATCGGGGTCGTTTTTGAGTTTTTCGACGTCATCTGGCGATAGGGTGAAAAGCAGTTCGTAATCTTCACCGCCGTTTAGAGCGGCTACCAACGGATTGATGTTCAACTCTTCGGCCATTTTTTTGGTTTGTAAATCCATGGGCACTTTTTCTTCAAATAAATTGCAACCTACTTTGGAGTTTTTGCACAGGTGCAGAATTTCAGAGGAGAGTCCGTCGGAAATGTCAATCATGGAAGTGGGTTTTATTTTCAGCTTTTCGAAGGCATTCACCACATCGCCTCGGGCTTCGGGTTTTAGTTGCCGGCCCAAAATGTAATCGTATCCATCAAGTTTTGGTTGTTCGTTCGGATTCACTTTAAACACTTCATTTTCCCGCTCCAGAAGCTGGAGGCCCATGTACGCACCGCCCAAATCACCCGAAACGCAAAGCAAATCGCCCGGTTTAGCGCCGTTGCGGTAAACCAGTTCTTCCGGCCGGGCTTCGCCCAGTGCGCTGATGCTGATGGTCAGCCCCGTGAGCGAACTGGTGGTATCGCCGCCCACCAAATCTACCCCGTAGTTTTCGCAGGCCAGGTAAATGCCGGAATACAACTCCTCCACCGCTTCCACCGAAAACTTATTCGACAAAGCCAAATTCACGGTAATTTGTTTCGGACGGGCATTCATGGCGTAAATATCCGACAGGTTTACAATCACCGATTTGTACCCCAAATGTTTCAGCGGAACATACATCAGGTTAAAATGTACACCTTCAGTAAGCAAATCGGTGGAAAACACCACGCATTTGTCACCGTAATCAAGCACTGCGGCATCGTCGCCCACGCCTTTTAACGTACTCTTGTTTTTTAACTGAATATGTTGTGTCAGCCGGTCAATCAGGCCAAATTCACCTATCTCCGAAATTCTTGTTTGTTTCTTTTCTTTGCTCATTGTTAATAAAAGACAAAATGGTGTTTTAATCAATTCTTTCCGGGACAAAATTACCCATACTTTTATATCTTTGCAATTTATTTGTAAACAGTCTGGATAAACGTTTGTTGTTTATTCAAAACACGTTAAAAAAATGACAGACCAGGATAAAATATTAGCGGAAGTAACGCAAAGCGAATATAAGTACGGCTTTTTTTCCGACATTGAAACCGACATCATTGATATAGGTTTGAACGAGGATGTGGTCCGTACCATTTGGGAGAAAAAAAAGGAGCCTGATTTTATGCTCGAATTCAGGCTGGATGCTTTTAGAAAGTGGCAAAAGATGAAAATGCCCAACTGGGCTTACCTGAAGGTGCCACCCATCGATTTTCAAAGCATCAGCTATTATGCGGCGCCAAAGAAAAAGCCACAATACGAGAGCCTCGATGAAGTGGACCCCGAATTGCTGGAAACTTTCAACAAGCTGGGCATTCCGCTGGAAGAACAGAAACATTTGGCCGGCGTGGCTGTAGATGCTGTAATCGACAGCGTTTCAGTAAAAACAACCTTCAAGGAAGTTTTGGCTGAGCAGGGCATCATTTTCTGTTCATTCAGTGAGGCGTTGCAAGAGCACCCCGATTTGGTAAGAAAATACCTCGGACAATCTGTTCCTGTGGCCGACAACTTTTTTGCAGCGCTCAACTCGGCTGTTTTCAGCGACGGTTCGTTTTGTTATATTCCCGAAGGCGTACGTTGCCCCATGGAACTCTCCACCTATTTCAGAATAAATTCGGCCAATACCGGACAGTTTGAACGCACACTGATTGTAGCCGACAATGACAGCTACGTGAGTTATCTGGAAGGTTGCACCGCTCCCATGCGCGACGAAAACCAGCTTCACGCGGCCGTGGTGGAAATCATTGCGCTCGACCGTGCCGAAGTGAAATACTCGACCGTTCAGAACTGGTATCCCGGCGACAAAAACGGAAAGGGCGGGGTTTACAACTTCGTAACCAAACGTGGGGTTTGCCGCGGAGTTTCATCCAAAATAAGCTGGACGCAGGTGGAAACCGGTTCGGCCATCACCTGGAAATACCCAAGCTGTATTCTGTTGGGTGACAACTCGGTGGGTGAATTTAACTCGGTGGCGGTGACCAACAACCATCAGCAAGCCGATACGGGTTCAAAAATGATTCACATTGGGAAAAACACCAAAAGCACCATTATTTCAAAAGGGATTTCCGCAGGGAAAAGCGATAACTCGTACCGCGGACTGGTGAAAGTATTACCAGGAGCTACCAACTCGCGCAACTTTTCGCAGTGCGACTCGCTGCTGCTGAACGATACCTGCGGTGCGCACACGTTTCCGTATATTGAAGTGGGTAACAAATCGTCCATTGTGGAACACGAGGCTACCACGTCAAAAATCGGGGAAGACCAGATTTTCTATTGCAACCAGCGTGGCATTGACACAGAAAAAGCCATTGGCATGATTGTGAACGGTTATGCCAAGGAAGTGCTGAACAAGCTGCCCATGGAATTTGCTGTTGAAGCGCAAAAGCTGCTGCAAATCAGCCTCGAGGGAAGTGTTGGTTAAAAATCCGGAAATGAAATAACAAAAAATCAATGTTAAATACGAGTAATGGTCATTGTACTCATTACTCAAAATCTCAGTACTAAAAATGTTATCAATTAAAGACTTATATGTTTCCGTAGAAGGAAACGAAATTCTGAAAGGAATCAACCTTGAAGTAAAACCCGGTGAAATTCATGCCATTATGGGACCAAACGGGTCGGGCAAAAGTACGCTGGCCAATGTGATTGCCGGAAAGGAAGAATATGAAGTAACCCATGGCGAAATAACTTACATGGGTGAAGACCTGCTGGAAATGGCGCCCGAAGACCGGGCCAAAGCCGGGCTTTTCCTGAGTTTTCAGTATCCGGTTGAAATTCCGGGTGTTCCAATGGTGAATTTCCTGAAAACAGCCGTGAACGAACACCGCAAACACCGCGATGAAAAAGAACTGACTGCCGGTGAATTTTTAAAGTTCATGCGCGAAAAAATGGAGATGGTGGAAATGCACGCCCAACTCACCAACCGCTCGGTAAACGAAGGCTTTTCCGGAGGTGAAAAAAAGAAAAACGAAATTTTCCAGATGGCGCTGCTGGAACCCAAACTGGCCATTTTAGATGAAACCGACTCCGGGCTCGACATTGACGCGCTGAAAACTGTTGCACACGGGGTAAATGCCTTGCGCACGCCCGAAAATGCAACCATTGTTGTTACCCATTACCAGCGTTTGCTCGAGTACATCATTCCCGATTACGTGCACGTGCTGTACCAGGGAAAAATTGTAAAATCGGCTGGCAAGGAACTGGCTATTCAACTGGAAGAAAAAGGGTACGACTGGATTAAACAAGAAAACGGAAATTAACATGAGTGTACTGGTAGAAAAAGCAGATTTATCCTTAAAATACACCGCGCATTACAACGAGGTGAAGGAAAGTCTGCGCGAGGATTCGGCCGATGTGCTGAATACACCGCGCAACAAGGCTTTTCAGGACTTTGTAATGCAGGGAATTCCCACGCGGAAAAATGAAAATTACAAATATACCAACCTGCAGCCGCAGTTTTTCCCGGAATACCGGTTTATTCACCGGCGCGAACCGGCCAAAGTGGATTTAAATGCCGTTTTCCGGTGTGATGTGCCACAACTGGACACCCACCTGGCTTTTATTTTTAACGGTTGGTATTACGAAAACAACCAGCAGGTAGGACAGCTTCCCAAAGGAGTTATTCTGGAAAGCCTGGAAAAAATGGCTCATGAAAAACCCGAACTCCTGATAAAATACGCATCGCTGGCCAATACAGGCGATGACCCGCTGGTGGCGCTGAACACAGCCTTCGCCAAAGATGGCTATTTTCTGTATGTGCCGAAAAATACGGTGATTGAAAAGCCCATTCAGTTGATTAACTTTTTGAAGGCCAATCAGGATGCGTTTGTTACACAGCGGAATTTCATTTATGTGGAGGAAGGCGCCGATGTGAAAATCATTTCGTGCGACCACACCCTTAACCTGAATAAATACCTCAACAATTCAGTAACTGAGGTTTTTGTGGGCGCCAATGCAAACTTTGAGTATTACACCCTGCAGAATCAGCACAACAGCACCACCAGCCTGAATTCGGTGTTTATTCATCAGGAAAGAGATTCCAGAGCAACCACACTTTACTCATCGCTGCACGGCGGGTTAATACGCAACAATTTGAAATTTATCCTCGACGGTGAAAATGCCGAAGCCAACCTTTTCGGAATGGCATTTATCGATAAGAAACAGCATGTGGATAATTTCACCCAGGTGATTCACGCAAAACCGCACTGTCTGAGCAACCAGGTTTACAAAAATGTACTCGACGACGATTCTACCGGAGCCTTTTCGGGTCGAATTCATGTGGTACGCGATGCCCAGAAAACCAACGCGTTCCAGCGGAACAACAACCTGTTGCTCACCGACAAAGCCACTATGCAAACCAAACCGCAGCTTATTATCGATGCCGATGATGTAAAATGCAGCCATGGTGCAACCGTGGGCCAAATTGACGAGGAAGCTTTATTCTATCTCCGTGCCCGCGGAATAGAAGAAAGCAAAGCCCGTTTGATGATGATGAATGCCTTTGCCCACGAAGTGGTACAGCGTATTTCGGTAGAGCCGTTGCGCGACCGCATCGACGAACTGGTGGACAAACGGCTGAAAGGCGAAGTGGCCCGCTGCCACGAATGTGCCTATAATTGTGAATGTTAGCACGTAATGTGCTGCTCAGATATTCACCCGCAATATTCCTTTAAAAGTTGGAAATTGCGGGTTTCTTTTTTTTGAAACGGTTTTTCTACCTTTATCACCTGTAAATATTTGGAAGATGAATTACGACGTCCACAAAATACGAAGTTATTTCCCGGTGCTGAAACAGGAAGTTTACGGCAAACCGCTCATTTATTTCGACAATGCGGCCTCTACTCAGAAACCCGTTCAGGTTTTGATGGCGCAGGAGCGATTGCAAAATGATTACTACGGAAACATTCACCGGGCAGCGCACTACATGGCCGACAAAGCCACGGTGGAATTTGAAGCGGTGCGCGACAAGGTGAAGGAATTCATTAACGCCGAAAGTCGGGAGGAAATCATTTTTACCAAAGGAACCACCGAAAGCGCCAACCTGGTGGCGGCATCGTTTGGCGAGCAATTCCTGAAACCCGGAAGCGAAATCATTGTTTCCGAAATGGAGCACCACTCCAACATTGTGCCCTGGCAACTAATTGCATTAGCAAAAGGAGCTAAAATTAAAAAACTGCCCATTTCGGAGTCGGGCGAGTTGCAAACCGGCCTGCTGACGGAACTCATTTCATCGAAAACCAAACTGATTGCCGTGGCCCACGTTTCCAACGTGTTGGGAACGATTAACCCGGTGGCACAAATCATTGAAACAGCACACAAACGAAATGTTCCGGTTTTTGTGGACGGAGCGCAGGCGGTGCAACACATTCCGGTGGATGTGCAGGCGCTGGATGCCGATTTCTATGCTTTTTCGGCCCACAAAATGTACGGTCCCAACGGCGTGGGCGTACTTTACGGGAAACGGAAATGGCTGGAACAGATGCCTCCCTACCAGGGTGGCGGAGAAATGATTGCCGAAGTTTCATTCGAAAAAACTACGTTCAGCGAAATACCTTTTAAGTTTGAAGCGGGAACGCCAAACATCACCGGAGTGATTGCTTTTGGCGCGGCCATCGATTTGCTCCGGGAAACCGGTTTGGAAAACATTTCGGCTTGGGAACAGGAGCTGCTTTCTTATGCCACTTCACAACTAAAAGAAATTGAAGGCTTACGCATTTACGGGGAGGCACCAAAAAAATCGGGAGTTATTTCGTTTAATATTGCCGGAATTCATCCGTATGATTTGGGCACCATGCTCGACAAAACGGGCGTTGCCGTGCGTACCGGTCACCATTGCGCCGACCCGCTGATGAAGCATTACGATATTCCCGGAACCGTGCGGGCATCGTTTGGCCTGTACAACACGAAAGAGGAAATCGACCGTTTTATGCAGGCGCTGAACAAAGTGGTGCAAATGTTGACTTAAGATGAAAAAATATATTCCAGACTGGTTTATTTCCGGCTTGTTCCTGATGATTTTAATTGCCTGGCTAAAACCCGGCATTGGCATGGATTTGCAACCGGTTCATTTGGGATTGGTTATTGACATTGGGGTTATTCTTATTTTTTTCTTTTACGGTTTGAAACTCGACCCGGCCAAACTGAAAGCCGGCATGAGCAACTGGAAAATGCACGTAGCCATTCAACTCACCACTTTCCTGTTGTTTCCGCTACTCATTTTGCCGTTTTATCCTTTGCTGGAAGGCACGAACCTCGAAATGTTCTGGATTGGAATGTTTTTTCTGGCTGCATTGCCATCCACGGTTTCATCATCGGTGGTCATGGTTTCCATTGCAGGCGGTAACATTCCCGGCGCCATTTTCAACGCAAGCATTTCAGGTATCATCGGCATTTTGATGACCCCGTTTTGGATGGGACTATTCCTGACGGGCGCTGAAGAGGGTTTCGACTTTTCGCATGTACTGGTTCAGCTTATCACCCAAATTATTGTACCTGTGGTTGCTGGCCTGTTGCTTCACCGGTATTTTGTGCGTTGGATAACCCGTCATCTGCCTAAACTGGCGGCATTCGATAAAATCATTATTTTGCTGATTGTTTACGAATCGTTCAGCCGTTCGTTCATGTCGGGAATCTTCACTTCGGTAAGCTGGCTGGCGTTGGGCGGGCTTTCTCTGGCCGTTGTTCTGCTCTTTTTTATTGTTTTGAATTTCACCGGATGGACAGCGAAAAAGTTGCATTTTACGCGCGAAGACCGCATCACACTCCAGTTTGCAGGCACCAAAAAATCGCTGGTGCATGGTTCGGTGTTTGCCAGTGTGTTGTTCGGTGGCATCAGCGGAGCCGGAATTTTCCTGTTGCCCATCATGATTTATCATAGTTACCAGTTGTTTTACATCAGCATCCTTGCACGGAAAATGGCCAAAAAAAAATTGAAAAGTCCGGCTTAAAACAAGGGTAACTTTTCTGCAATTTGAACATCAGAAATTTGTGTAGACACAAAAATTTCCGACATTTGTATCCTTAATTTCACTTTTGAAAAAATGACGATTGAAGAAGTTCAGCAAGAGATAATTGACGAGTTTTCAGTTTACGAAGACTGGATGGATAAATATGCCTATCTGATTGAGTTGGGAAACGAGCTGGAGCCGCTCGACCCGAAGGATAAAAACGACCAGAACCTGATAAAAGGATGCCAGTCGCGGGTTTGGCTGGTGGCCGAAAAGGAAAACGGGCAGATTCAATTCAGGGGAGAAAGCGATGCGGTAATTGTTAAAGGTTTGGTTGCGTTGCTGTTGCGGGTGGTTTCGGGAAGAAAACCAAAAGAAATTCTTGAAAACGAAATGCACTTTATAGATGACCTGGGATTGAAACAGCACCTTTCGCCCACAAGGGCTAACGGACTGCTTGCCATGGTAAAACAAATCAGGCTGTATGCTGTTGCTTATGACAGGTTGGAAAAATAAGAAGGAGGAATAGAAATGGACAAAAGAATAGACCAGATAATCGAAAACCTGAAAGAGGTTTACGACCCGGAGATACCGGTAAATGTATATGATTTGGGATTGATTTACAACGTGGATGTGGACGATAAAAACAACGCCAACATTGTGATGACGCTGACAGCACCCGGCTGCCCCGTGGTTGACATACTAATGGACGATATTACCCAGGCTGCCCGTGCTGTAGAAGGCATTGAAAACGTAAACGTTGACCTCACCTTCGACCCGCCCTGGGATAAATCGATGATGAGCGAAGAAGCCCGTTTGGAATTGGGGTTCTTCTAAACAAAATACATCAGACGAAAATTGACCTCTGAAAACCCCTGATTCGTTTTCTAAATGATTATGATTGGCAAAATGCCAGTTTTTGTTTTTGGCTTTATTTTCAACTTCGAAAATCAAATTCTTTTTAAATTTCGGGAAAATTGGTTTTATGCAACCGGAAAAGAAGCAGTTGGAAATTTTACTGATGCACTATTTCAGGGAATGTTATTCCGGTTTTCCGAGGGGGAAACTGGTTCCTTCTGAATCACCCGATTTTATTCTGACCCTGAAAAGCAGGAACAATCTGGGTATAGAACTTACCCGTTTAAATCCTTTGAATGCGAGGTTGCCAGACGAAATGGAACTTCTGAAAAACAGTACCAGGAAAAAAATAATTGAAACGGCCAGATTTCTGTTTGAAGAAAATTCCTCTTTGAAATTATTTGTAAAATTCCTTTTTTCAGAAAACAAACTTATACCGGAAGAGAGAGAACTTCCGGTTTCTGCACAATTGACAAACATTATTCGCAAGGCCGTTGCAGCCAAACACCCCAATTCATTTTTCAGAGAATCTTTTGAATCTGAGGTTTTGCCTGAAGGTCTTGACGCTCTTTTAATTGTACACCATCCTGAACTGCTGGTTTCTTTTTGGGAACGCTCCAACAATCTGGGCGTTTCCGATGATGTTGTGGCCGACATCAGAGAAGCGATTTACAAAAAGGATGAGAAATTGCGGCATTACCAAAAGCGGAGGTTAAACTATTACTGGCTGCTGATTAACACTGACCGCCTGCGAGGTATAAAAAGTTACAATCTTCCCAATAAAATTTTGAATCACAACTTTCAATCACGTTTTCAGCACGTTTTTTTATTCGATTTAATCAAGTCTGATGTATTTCAGCTTGTTTGAATCATCATCTTGCTAAAATAGTATAAGTTCTTGTTAATTCTTTATTAAACAAAATTGGGTTTCATTCGTAACCTTTGTAATTCCAAATTGAATTGTAAAGGCATGAAAAAAGCATTCGAAGTTGAAAATCCCGATTTTAATTTAAGTCCGTTAACCGGAATGACCCGGCAGCACTACATTGAAATGGCAAAATACCTGCTCGAAAGGGCTTTTACCCATATCAACTCGATAGAGGATCCGCTAACATTTCCACCCGTTCCAGGGAAAACCTACCCTCAACCCGACGATCCCGACTGGCGCTGGCGTTCGCTGGAATTTGAGGCGCTTGAACGGACGTTTACTTTAGCCGGGCCGCTAATTCACGTCGATCCGGAAGTGGAAATCAAAGGGATTAAACTGCGGGATTATTACAGTTTGCAGTTGTATAATGCACTAACTCGGGGCCATAAAAATTCGTTGCCCTTGCCCGAAGATTTACCCGATTCAACTTACCAGTTTACCTGCGAATTTGGTGGCCTGTTTAAGACGCTGCTGCTGATGCCCGAAACACTTTGGACAACCTATACTGAGGAACAAAAAAATGAAATGGTAGTTACCATCTCAAAATGGGCACACCACCGAACCACCCAAAATAACTGGCGGATTTTCAATATAGTCACACTTTCTTTTCTGAAAAAATATGGTTACGAAATTGATGATGAACTGCTGAAAAGCCATTTGCTGTGGGTGGCTTCCTACCACTCCGGTAATGGCTGGTACCTGGAGCAAACTTATAATTATTATTCCATTAGTTTGTTTATTGTTTACACCACTATTTGGTGCCGCACTTTTGGCGATGAATATTATCCTGAAATTGCAGAAATTATTGAACGATCGGCGAAAAAGCTGATGGAATCCATCACCAGTTTTTTTGGTCGCGACGGGTACATTAACATGTGGTCGCGAAGTATTTGCTACCGCACCTGGGTTTCGGGGGCATTCCCGGTTGCATTTATGCTAAAGGAAGACCCTTTAATCGACGCAGGTTTTGCACGACGCCTCTGTACCGGATCTTTATTGCAGTTTGTAACTCGCGAAGAGTTTTACCATAACGAAATCCCCAGTCTCGGTTTTTACGGGCAAAAGGAATACATGGTACAAAACTACAGTTGTCCGGCCAGTCCGTTTTTAATGTTTCTACCGTTTATTTGTCTGGCATTGCCAGAAGATTCGCCCTTTTGGACTGCCCGCGAAAACGAGGGATTCTGGGAAGAATTGGGTGAAAATTCAAAAACAACGGTGCTTAAACATCCCGGGCTGGTTCTGGCCAACCACGGAAAATCGGGAGCTTCGGAAATCATTCCGGGAAAAGTATATTACGACGATCCCAATTATTCCAAATTAATTTACAATACACATTTCCCCTGGGAAGATCACAATCCTGCAGGCGGAACGTCCATGGAATATAGTTTTAGAAGCTGGGATCCGCGTGATGTTCGGGGCGATGATATTAATTTTTATTTAACCGGGCTGAAAGTGGACAACAGCGCAGAAAAAAACCGGACTTTTTCCATCTCGCAGAGTATGGTTTTTAACGGAGTTAAAGATGGTGTGATTTACCGTCAGGCGATAATGCGTAAACCGCCGAATAACGGAGTGGGTTATATCATCGATTTGGCTGACATTATTATTCCGGGTGGTGTAATCCGGGTGGACCGCACCCGGCTGGCATTCGAGCACGAACTTACATTGGGTCACTTTGGATTGCCACACATCAAAGGCGAAAAAGCTGTGGTGAATCAATTTGCTGAAGGCAATAAAAAGGTTATAACAGCAGCCATTAAAGGGCGCCGGGTAGCGTTGATCAATTACACCGGTTGGGATGAGGTTGATTGTTTGGTTCATGAAAACCGTAATGCTGAAGCCGATGAAAGCACTGTGCTTTTTACCCGAAAAAAGCGGCTGGCAAAAAACCCCGCCATGGAAATTATGATTACGGTAATGTTGCACAAAACCGACAATTCGAAGTGGACACCCGAAGAACTTTCACCAATTAAAAATTTTGAAATAATGGAAGTTACGCCGGTTTTTTCTACAATGGGAGCAAAAATTACGCTGGCTGATGGGAAAATTTATGAAGTTTATTTTGAAGAAATAGATGGAAATCGCAGGTGCTGAATCAAGCTGAATTTTTCAATACTGATTTTCAGTGAATTTTAAATATAATTGAAATATTGGATTTTTGTGTTTCTTAGTAATTTTGTGCTTTGGTAGCATTTTTCCTTTTGCCACAAATACACCAAGACACTAAACTTCACAAAGATTAATTTATTAATTTTGATTGCGATTTCAAAAATGAAAAACCATGCGAAACCTTCTTCTGCTTTCAATTTTTGCCTTGTTTCTTTTCTCTTGTAAAAGAAAAGGAACCAACGAATACCTCATTTCTCCTGTGCCTTTTACAAAGGTGACAGTTGACGACGATTTCTGGTCGAAACGCATAAAAACCAACCACGATGTAACCATTCCCATCGCCATCCAGAAAAGCGATGAAACCGGACGTATCGATAATTTTGCCATTGCCGGCGGATTACAGGAAGGCGTTTTTTGTTCGCCTTTCCCGTTTGATGATTCTGATATTTACAAAATTATTGAAGGGGCAGCTTACTCGTTGCAAATGTTTCCTGATCCAAAACTCGAAAAAACCATCGACTCGCTCATTTATCTTATCGGCGAAGCGCAGGAAGATGACGGGTACTTGTTTACCAACCGCACCATTATGGGCGACAGCGGGCATGCGTGGATTGGGACTGAGCGTTGGGAAAATGTGGATGATTTAAGCCACGAACTTTATAACCTGGGTCATTTTTACGAAGCGGCCACCGCGTACTACCAGGCCACCGGGAAACGCAAAATTCTGGATATTGCTATAAAAAGCGCCGATTTGGTTGACCGTGATTTTGGTTACGGTAAAATTGAAAACTGGCCCGGGCATCAGGAAATTGAAATTGGCCTGGCAAAACTTTACAGGGTAACCGGAGAAAAAAAATACCTCGATCTGGCTAAATTTTTTCTCGATATCCGCGGAAAAGGTATTGGAGAAAAAAATACCTACAATCAGTCGCACCTGCCGGTTGTTGAACAAACCGAAGCAGTGGGGCACTCGGTCCGTGCAGCTTACATGTGGACCGGCATGGCCGATGTGGCAGCGCTTAACGGAGACCAGGCTTACATCGAAGCCATTTCAAAAATATGGGAAGATGTGGTTTACAAAAAACTTTACATAACAGGAGGAATTGGAGCTGAGGGCGGCCACGAAGGATTTGGCGGATCGTATGAATTGCCCAACGAAAAAGCGTATTGCGAAACCTGCGCTGCCATCGCCAACGTGTTCTGGAACCACCGGATGTTTTTGATGACCGGCGATGCCAAATACATCGACGTTTTGGAACGTTCGCTTTACAACAATGTGCTGTCGGGAGTTTCACTCAGTGGCGACCGGTTTTTTTATCCCAATCCGCTACAATCAAATGGGCAACACGAACGTAGCGAGTGGTTCGGGTGCGCCTGCTGCCCGTCGAATATTTCGCGGTTTATTCCGTCTATGCCCAATTACATTTACGCTCAAAAGGAAAACGATTTGTATGTTAACCTTTTTGTTTCGGGTTCAACCACATTCGAAACGACGAAAGGTAACATTAAACTGACGCAGGAAAGCAACATGCCATGGAATGGCCATATCTCCATTACTATTGAGCCGGAAAAGGAAACCAAAGCTAATTTGTATGTTCGTATTCCGGGTTGGGCTGCTGAAAATCCGGTTCCGGGCGATTTGTATGAGTTTATGAATAAACCGTCTGCTTTGCCAATATTTAAAATTAATGGTGCCGAAATTTCTACTGAGATCAAAAACGGGTACGTAGTTCTTTCCAGAAGTTGGGAGCCGGGAGATAAAGTTGAGGTAAATTTTCCCTATGAAATACGAAAAATTAAGGCACATCCCAACATTGAAGACGACCGTGAGAAAATGGCGTTGCAACTTGGTCCGCTGGTGTATTGTGCCGAATGGCCCGATTACGAAGATCCCTATATTTTCGATTTGTTTTTGGTCGAAAATGAAAACCTTTCATTCGGATATTCTCCCGGAAAACTGGATGGAATGAACGTAATTTCAGGCCATGCATCTGTTCTTAGAAAAGGTGAAGGACCAGACAGGGGAGAGGTTTATCCGCGTAATTTCACTGCCATTCCATACTATGCCTGGGCTCACCGCGGAAAAGGCCAGATGATGGTGTGGATACCCGTTTCTGAAGAAGCCACCCGGCAAAAACCTGTGCCAACCATAGCTTCTGAAAGTCATATTGAAGCTTCGCATGTAACCAATGCCCTGCAGGGAATTAACGATCAGCTTCTGCCCAAAAATTCGGCTGATAAAAGCCATACGGTTTATCACTGGTGGCCGGCTACCGGAGAAAATCACTGGATTGTTTACAATTTTGCACAACCTGCAAGGGTTTCTGAGTGTGGCATGTATTGGCTGAAAGATATTCCCAACGGAGGTTGCGATTTGCCTGAGTGGTACAAACTGTATTACAGAAGCGGGCAAAACTGGGTGGAAGTGGATGCTGAAACACCTTATCCGATGATGGAAGACGAGTTGAACCGGATTGTTTTTGCACCCGTTACCACCAATGCGTTAAAACTGGAGGTTCAGCTCTCGGATGAATATTCCGCCGGATTGCATGAATGGACAGTGAAATAACTGAAAATCTCAATTTATTTCATAAAAAAAGGGTAACCCGGGGGCCACCCTTTTGTTGGTAACCGGCAACAGCCGGTTTAATTGCGGGGCACTGGAATACAAGTTACGGAAAATTGTTTTACAAAAGAATAGGTAATATTACTGGGTTTTTACACCGGTTTTTTCAACTTTGGTTATTGCAGCAAGCTTACAACAAACCAAATAGAAATATTGATGATAATGGCAATTGCTCCCTGGTTATCCAGTTTTATTAACCGGCCATCCCAAAATAAAATGAATATTACAGTGGAAAGAATTGCTGAGATTTGAATGAGTTTGAGCGTCCAAACTTCGTTTGTTATGTAAGCGATTCCAGAAATTGCAAATGCCGCTGCAACCAGAATGCACATCAAAGAGGCAATAGTTCTGATTGTATCTGTTCCCATGAATTTTGCCAAAACCCAGGAGTTATCCGGCCATTCAAAACCAGGGCGAAGCTCGAAAATTCTTTTACTGTGTGCAAAATAAAAGAGGTGAACCAATCCGTGGAGCATGATAAAAATTCCAATAATTACTTTCATAACCAAATTTTATAACCTTCAATAAAGTACGCAATATTAGTTGAAATTCAGATAATTGAATGTGAGATATTTTCACATTAACCAGTGAGGGATTTAACTTTAGTTGTTGTTTTTTTTAAATATCCAGAATGAAATGTTCCAGATTTTGCCAGACTTGCATCAGATTAGGCGAATATTAAACAACTTCTGCGTTAGTAGCAATTACAGGAATCTTTATAAAATCTTTATGCTCCTCATCCCTTTTTTTATGCAGTGTTTATGAAATCGACACCAACTTTGTCTGAGAATTTTATTTGACAAAAAATGCGAAATGAGCCAGGTTCTTAATTTCAGGCAAATATTTAAAATACTAAGCAGAATTTCATTTATTGTAACAGTTTCGCTATTGTTATCTGCGGGTATTGCTTTTGTTTTCTCTGAAAATGCCAAACCTTTTTTATATACTTCTTTTATAACAGCATTAGTGGGTGTTGTTTTGTTTTTTTTATTCAAAGAAAAAAGCGATGATGATTCGATTCATCGAAAAGATGCTTTTTTTTCGGTTTCCCTGGCATGGTTTTATATAAGTCTTACAGGCAGTTTGCCATATATTATTTCAGGAGGTATCCCCTGGTTTGTGGATGCCTTTTTCGAATCTGTTTCCGGTTTTACAACAACCGGTTCGTCCATTTTAACTGATATTGAAGTTCTGCCCAAATCCATTTTGTTTTGGCGTAGTTTAACCCATTGGATTGGCGGGATAGGTATTATTGTATTGTTTATTGTGGTTATGCCTTCATTGCACGAAGGCGGCTATCAGTTGTTTACGCTTGAGTCTTCGTTTCAGGATAAAATTCAACCCCGGATAAAATCGGTTGGTCAGCGTTTGCTGTTCATTTACATTTTCCTAACTGCCACAGAAACAGTGTTGTTGCTTGCAGGAGGTATGAATCTGTTTGAAAGTGTTTGCCATGCTTTAGGAACAATAGCCACCGGAGGATTTTCGCCCAAAAACACAAGCATTGGAGGATATTCTCCATTTATTCAGTATGTTGTGATGGTTTTTATGCTGTTGTCAGGAATGAATTTTATCATTCATTATTATTTACTGAAAAGGGAATTCAAAAAAGTAAAGGAAAACGAGGAGGTAAAATTTTATCTTCTGATAACATTATTTATCGGTGCAGTAATTACCGTTGTTTTATATACCAAAACCGGAATCAGTTTTGAAAAGTCATTCAGGGATTCGTTTTTTCAGGTTATTTCCATTGTAACCTGCACAGGTTATGCCACTGCCGATTATTTACAATGGCCGGTTTTTGGGTGGTTAATTATTTTCTTTGCCATGTTTCTGGGAGGAAGTACCGGTTCTACTGCCGGAGGGATAAAAATGGCGCGTCATCTGCTTTTTATCAAAAATCTGGGCAGGTTTTTTAAAGAATCTTTTTACCCCAGAGCAGTATTTCCAATAAAACTAAATGGAAATAAATTGAGCGAAACGACAAACAAAACCATTTTAACTTATTTTTCAACCTACCTGATAGTATTTCTGGCAGGAACAATTATTTTATGCTTAACAGGTTTGGATGGAAAAACAGCTGCAAGTTCTGCTGCCACTGCCATGGCCGGAATTGGCCCGGGTATTGGCACGGTCGGGCCTGCTTCCAACTTTGCACATTTGTCTGATGTGGCGAAGCTTACCATGTCAGTGCTTATGATTTTGGGAAGATTGGAAATTTATACTGTGCTGATTTTATTTACAAGAAATTTTTGGAGGGAATAACCATTTCATTGCTGCTATAATTACATTTGAAGGATGATTACCCGGTTAAAAGACAGGAAGAAATGAAATTAAAAACAGATATTTTAAAATCCCAAAAAATTAATCACTATGTGCTTGCGGTAGTAATTACCGGAGGAACAGCACTGATTTGCACTCCTCTGGCCAATACTCAAAATTACCATGTGGTTTCATTTATTCTGCTTTTTATTGTTTCAATTCTGGCTACTTTCATGGGAACGGGCCCGGTATTGCTGGCCTCTACCCTGAGTGCCATTTTCTGGAACTTCTTTTTTATTCCTCCTCAATTCACTTTTCATATTGAAAAAACAGAGGATATCCTGATTTTTGGCCTCTTTTTTATCATTGCCCTGGTTAACGGGGTATTAACCACAAGAGTGCGGAACCAGGAAAAACTGGTGCGCGATAGGGAAAAACGAACCAATGCCCTGTTTCAGCTAACCAAAGAACTTTCGAAAGCCAGCGGTATGGAAGAAGTGTTGAAGGTAGCCATCCGGGAAATTAAAAACAACTTTCAGGTTGATTCATTTTTTATTCTTCAGGATGGAGAAAACAAGCTGAATAATGCCGGGCGGTTACAGAAATATAAAAAACTTATTCCTGCAGAATACAACGTTGCTGAGTGGGTTTTCAACCATTCGCAAAAAGCGGGTGCTTTTACCACAAACTCTATGGGAATTGATTTAACCATTTTCCCGCTTACCGGTACCCGCATAAGTCCGGGTGTGGTTGTTGTAAAACTGAATGAAGCATTTGCGGGTGACCAAAAAACCTACTGGGATACTTTTTTGGTTCAGATTTCCAACGCACTTGAACGTGAATTTTTGGGTGAAATGGCCCAACGGGTAAGGTTTTTAGATGAATCGGACAGGTTGTACAAAACTTTGTTCAATTCCATTTCACACGAATTAAGAATTCCGGTTGCCACAATAATGGGCGCTTCCGATTCCATTATAAATTCCTCCGATTCGGAAAATATGCAATCGGCTTTGTGCACCGAGATTTTTACAGCTTCGCTCCGGCTTAACCGGTTAATTGAAAATTTACTGAATATTTCACGGCTCGAAAGCGGGCATATTTCAGCCAGGTTAGACTGGTACGACATAAACGACCTGGTAAATAAAGTGGCCGACGACCTGAAGGAAGAGCTGAAACCATTTGCACTGAAAATTAATGTACAGCATGATATGCCTCTGGTGAAAATTGATTTTGGCCTGATGGAACAGGTGCTGTACAATCTGTTAATAAATTCTACACAGTATGCGCCTCCTACTTCAGAAATAACTCTTTCTGTTGGTTTTGCCGGCGGAATGATGAGAATGGAAGTTACTGACAACGGACCCGGATTTCCTGAAAATGAGCTTAAAAATGTATTTAAAAAGTTTTTCCGGGTTGATGAAAGTAAAACCGGCGGTTTAGGCCTGGGGTTGTCCATAGCCAAAGGTTTTGTGGAAGCGCATGGAGGCAGTATTGCCATTGAAAACCGACAATCCGGGGGTGCCCGGTTTGTAATAAATATTCCAACTGAAATTCCCGATATTAAAAACCTACAGGAACAAGACGATGAAAGACAATGAAACAATTTTGGTCATTGATGACGAAAAGCAGATTCGCAGGTTACTCGAAATAACATTATCTGCAAATGGCTATAAAGTTATTCTTTCTGCCAACGG